>CAMOUW010000023.1 GCA_946626755.1 uncultured Clostridia bacterium | reverse complement strand
AAAAATCCCGCGAAGCTTGGCCACCACATCAAAAGAAGTGAAGCCCCGCTCCTTAAATACCGGTAATACACCATCCGTCATCTTATTTATCCCTTTCTGTGTTCCTTCGCGTATTTTTCTATCACGTCCATAATTTCGTTATATCCCTTATACGACGAAAATCCGGCAGCACGCTCATGACCGCCTCCGCCCATGCTTGTAGCAAGGGCGCACACATCCAGTTCTTTCTTTGACCGCAGACTTATCTTTTTCTCTCCTTCTCCCGGATAAATGAAAACTGCCAGTTCCACCCCATCCGTAAGCCTGAGTTGCTCCACTACGCCTCCGATCTCTGCTCCCGTCACACCTATCTCCTTCATCTCTTCAGGAGTAAGTACGGAATAAATACCGTATCCGTCCAAAAAAAGCTCACTTTTAGACAGCACCAGTCCCAGCGCTTTTGCAGCTCTGTATGTTCTTGCATAAAAAGAATCATCTATAATGGATGTAAAATCAAATCCAAACTCCATAAGATGCGCAGCCATACGCATGGTTTCCGGGGATGTAGCCTGATATTTAAAAACCCCGGTATCATGGATCAGACCCGTATAAAGACATTCGGCAATATCCTTATCGATCTTATCCTTGTCAAACAATCCGTAAAGCACCTCACATGTAGAGCTGGATGCGGGAAGTACGTGGGTATGTGTGGCAAAATCATTTCCCGTACTCATGTGGTGGTCAATACATACCCTTTCATCCGCATCATCATACATGGATATAAACGGCTTGATCCTGTCTGCGTTCCCGCAGTCGAGTGCAAAAAACACATCATAATGCCTGCTGTTATCGGGTTCATGCTTAATAACATCCAGTCCTTTCAGATAGTCAAATGCACGACCATTATCCTCAAGATACAGATCCGCCTCTATATCCGGATAATTCTTACGTATATAATGATAAAGAGCAAGTGAAGATCCTATACAGTCTCCGTCAGGACGAACATGACCTGTAATACCTACTGTTTTTTTCCCGGAAAGGATTTGTTCAAGATTCATAAAATCACTCCTCACTTTTAACCGTGTCATCAATAAGCTTGGACATCCTGACGCCGTAGGAAATGGAATCATCCGGTATGAATTCTATCTCCGGCGTATGTCTTAAATTAACCCCTGACGCCAGCTGTTTTCTGATAAATCCCTCGGCGCTCTTAAGTCCTTCTATTGTAGATTCCAGATTCTCATCGTCTCCCAGCACACTGATATATGCCTTACATGACTTCAGATCCGGTGCCACATAAACATCAGTCACACTGGTCATCAGTGACACTCTCGGGTCCTTAATATCATTTCTGATGATATTACTCAGTTCTTTTTGTACTTCGTTATTAATCCTAATGTTTTTTATACTGTTCTTTCGCATAAATTTACCTCGGAATCTCAAACATATCCGATGCTTCTACAATATCACCCTCAGCAATGGCATCGAATCCTTCAAAGACAAGTCCGCACTCGGTTCCGCCCTTAACTTCTCTTACCTCGTCCTTGAAATGTTTAAGAGAAGCGATCTTTCCTGCATAAATCTGCTCTCCGTCACGGGTTATCTTAACCATAGCCTTTGATGTGATACGTCCGTCTGTGACGATGGAACCTGCGATATTTCCTATACCGGAAGCCTTAAATATCTGGCGTATCTCGGCATGACCAATAACTCTTTCCTCATATATAGGCTCAAGCATTCCCTTAAGAGCCGCCTCTACATCATCTATAGCATCATAGATAACACTGTAAAGTCTGATATCCACATCCTCGGTATCGGCAATACTCTGTGCATGCATATCCGGCTTAACATTAAATCCTATGATGATAGCATCGGATGCTGAAGCCAAAATAACGTCAGACTCATTTATGTTACCAACACCATCATGGATGATCTTAACAACCACCTCGTCGTTGGAAAGTTTTTCAAGACTCTGCTTTATAGCCTCAACAGAACCCTGTACGTCTGCCTTAACGATAATCTTAAGTTCTTTAAGATTTCCTGCTTTGATCTGCTCAAAAAGATCATCCAGTGAAGTATGATGTCTGCTGTCATCCACAAGCTTTTTCTTTTCTTCAGATACAAATGTACCTGCAAATGTTCTGGCCTCTTTTTCGTTGCCAAATGCCATAATAATCTCTCCGGCATTGGGCACTTCATTCAGACCGAGGATTTCCACCGGTGTGGAAGGTCCGGCTTCTTTAATCCTTTTCTGTCTGTCATTTATCATAGCTCTGATCTTACCGAAACTGGAGCCTGCCGCAATACTGTCTCCCACATGCAGAGTACCCTTTTGTACAAGCACTGTAGCTACAACACCACGTCCCTTATCCAGCTCTGCCTCGATAACGATACCTCTGGCCATACGCTTTTTATTGGCCTTGAGTTCCAAAACATCAGCTGTAAGCATGATCATATCCAAAAGATCTGAAATACCTTCTCCTGAGTGAGCGGAAACAGGACAGAAAATAGTAGTACCACCCCACTCCTCAGGGATAAGCTCATGCTCCATAAGCTCCTGCTTTACCTTTTCCACATTTGCCGTAGGTTTGTCTATTTTGTTTACAGCCACAATAATCTCTACGCCTGCAGCCTTGGCATGATTTATGGCCTCTACCGTCTGGGGCATAACACCGTCGTCAGCCGCAACCACAAGTATAGCGATATCCGTAGACTGGGCACCTCTCATACGCATAGATGTAAATGCCTCGTGACCGGGAGTATCCAGGAATGTAATAGTGCGTCCGCTGCTTGTCTTTACCTGATAAGCACCGATTTTCTGGGTAATACCGCCGGACTCCTTGTCTGTAACATTTGTCTCTCTGATAGCATCCAGAAGAGATGTCTTTCCGTGATCGACGTGACCCATAACCGCCACAACGGGAGGACGCTCTGTCATCTTGCTTTCATCCTCGTCATCCTCTTTAAGAAGTTCAGCGATAACATCCACCTTCTCTTCCCTGTCGCAAAGGCAGTCATATTCAAGGGCTATTTCCTCAGCTGTCTCATAGGTGATCTCCTGATTAATAGTCACCACCTGACCCTTAAGGAAAAGATCCTTCACAAGCTGTGCAGGGGCTTTTTTAAGCATCTCTGCAAGCTGCTTTATAGTGAGATAATCCGGAAGAACAAGGTGTTTGATCTCCTCTTCCTTTTTCTTGGGCTTTTCAATAGGCTGTTCGGTTTTGAGCTTATCGACCTCTTTATCTTTGCTCTTTTCCTTTTCCTTTTTCTTGTCATGTTTTGAGTGCTTCTGATTGGTGAAGTTCAGATTTTCCTTTTCTTCATCCTTTCTACGCTCAAAATCTTTCTTTCCGCCCTCTTTTCTCTTGTCAGCCTTACGCCCCTGATCCTTTGCAGGTGCAGGCTGCGCTGCCGGAGCACCTGTGGAAGCAAATCTTTTTTCAGCTCTTGCCTCACTTCTGTTTCTGCGCTCAATGGGTCTGCTTTCTTCTCTTTCAGGCTTAGGTGCATTCTCTGCATTTATCTTTGCCTGTCTGGCTGCCTCCTCCAACCTTTCACTCTGGGTCGGGCGCTTTCTTGCATTTTTATTAAATCCCGGTCGCACATTTCTGTCATTCTGGTTGTTTTTATTTTGAGGTCTTTTTTCAGGCTTGTTCTTCTCACTGTTTTGAGGAAAAAACAGCTGTGAAACCTTATGCTTTTTTTCTTTAGCCTCTTTATTTTCCTTTTTCTCTGTGGAATCCTTTTTCTGTGTCCCTACCTTACGGTTGTCGGATACATTTTTTTCCACAGGCTTAACTGCAGGCTTTGCCTCCGGCTTCACCTCTTTTTCAGCCTTATCTTCTTTTACAGGAGCTTTGGCACCCTTCTCATATCTGTCCTTCACACGCTTTTCTTCTTCGTCGGTAAGACCGTTGGCTGCTGTATAAGTTTTTTCAGACGTACTAAGGAACTGACATATTTCTTTAGATGATATATTTAATTTTTTTGCTAATTCATGAACCCTCATATATCTCCATCCTTTCGTTATATATTTTTTTCACGGAACCGGCCAGTCCGGGATCAAGTACGGCTGCCGAAGACCTGTACTCTTTCCCTATCGCATGTCCCAACTGTTCTTTTGTAAGACATATGATAACCGGTATATCGTAGTATTCGCATTTATCAGTAAATGTTTTTTTAGTGTTATCAGAGGCATCACCTGCCACCACAACAAGCCCCGCCTCTCCGCTTCTTATCGCATTTAGGGTGGGAAGCTCTCCGCTTACGAGATTTCCACTCTTCATGGCGATTCCAAGCAGGGAACAGATTTTATCCTGTTTCAAATCTAACCACCGCCTCTTCCAATCCGTCGTAGGACGCGGGATCTATCCTTGTTTTAAATGATCTTTCCAGCGCTTTTCTTTTTTTTGCTGTACCAAGACACTCCGGATCGCCGCAAATATAGGCGCCTCTTCCTCCGAGTTTTCCCGTTTCATCAGGTACCACCCTTTGATCATCACCCAAAACAATGCGTATAAGCTCATGTTTGGGACGCATATTACCGCATCCTATGCATTTGCGCTCCGGTTCTCTTCTCTTTGTGCTCTCAGTCATAATTATTCGTTATCTTCTGTACCGGTTTCAGGTGTAACATTTTCTTCAAAGGATTCGTCATTTTCTCCATCTGAAAAATAAAAATCTTCACCCTCCACCTGAGACTCACTCTTTATGTCTATACCATATCCTGTAAGCTTGGCTGCAAGTCTTACATTCTGACCGGCTTTTCCTATAGCCAGGGACAACTGATGGTCTGCCACTACCAGTTTTGCCTTTTTGTCGTCTTCATCTGCGCTGATGGAAACAACCTTTGCAGGACTTAATGCATTTACTATAAACTGCGCCGGATTCTCATCCCAGTTCACCACATCTATCTGTTCTGTTCCGCCCAGTTCCTCTATGATCTTTCTGACTCTCTCACCGCTGTGACCCACACAGGCACCAAGGGGATCCACCTGGGGATCGTTAGACATAACGGCCAGCTTGGTCCTTGAACCTGCTTCTCTGGCCACTCCCTTGATCTCAACTATTCCCTTGGCTATCTCGGTTATACCCTCTTCATAAAGGCATTTAACAAGCTCCGGGGCTTTTCTGGACAATTTTATCCGTACACCTCTTTTTTCCTTGTTGTCCACCTCTTTGATACATACTCTGAGTCTGTCTCCGGTTCTGTACACCTCCCCGGGAACCTGTTCCTCAACTCTTAAGTCCTCCTGTATCTTGCCGAGATCCAAAAGCACATTACCTTTGTCATCCACACGCTGTACACGTCCTGTCACAAGAGTCCCTTTCTTTGCCTTATATTCATTGTACAAGGCTAATTTCTGTTCTTCTCTGATCTTTTGTACTATTTTGTTTTTTGCAGATTTGGATGCAATTCTTGTAAAACTGTCAGACTTAAGTTCTACCACCACGGTATCTCCTATAACCGCATCCTCTTTTATCTTAAGTGCCTCGGAAAGTGTTATGTATTTTCCCTGATTTATCTTCTTTTCTTTTTTAGGGTTGGTATTCTCATCCTCCGACTCTCTCATTTTCTGTTCGAAATCGAAATCATCGGGCACTACCACTCTGTCAGAATAAATGTGTAAACCACCGTTTTCTCTGTCCACAACCACACGACAATTGGATGTTTCATCATATTGCGTCTTATATTCTTCAAAAAGAGCATTTTCGATAGTGTCAAACATTATCTCTTTACTGATCCCCGTTTCCTTTTCCAGGGCATCTAACGCTGTCAAAAGCTCGCTGTTCATTGTTTCTCCTCCACATATGCCAGTCTTATCAATGAAGTGTTTTTTCTGTCAAATGTTTTTTCTTCGCCTGTATCTTCAAATGTAATAACCACCTGTGTGTCGCTGTAACTTTTAAGCATACCACTGTATTCGGGTATTCCATCTTCTTTTTTATACAGACGTATATCCACCTTTTTCCCGATACTTCTTTCGAAGTCCTTTTCTTTTTTCAAAGGTCTGGTCAGTCCCGGTGAACTCACCTCAAAAATATACTGCTGATCTATATAAGCCTCACGGTCAAGTACATCATTAAAGCTCCTGCTTATATCTTCGCAGTCGTCTATAGTGACACCTCCCGGCTTGTCTATATACACTCTGAGATAATAATCGGATCCTTCTTTCTCAAAGTCCACATCTACAAGTTCCAAACCCTTTTGTTCAGTAAAAGGCAGGATAAGTTCCTGCGTCTTACTTTCTATATCTTCGCGTTTTTTCAACCACATCACTCCTTTTAACATGTAAACTATCAAAAAGAGTGGACCGGAAACGGCCCACTCTTTTACAAAAATCTTCAGTTACTAATAGCTTGTAGGGGAGTCGAACCCCTGTTTCCGCCGTGAGAGGGCGGCGTCTTAACCACTTGACCAACAAGCCTTGTTTTCAGGTACTATGATAATATACACATAATCCTGAAAAAATGCAAGTACTTTTTTTGTTTTTTTTTATTTTTTTATCTATATCCGTTTCATTTAAATCACTCTGCGTTTCATCTGAAAAATGAAAACCCGACAACAGACAAAATCATCATTATAGCTGCAGCCATACCAAGGCCGCATAAAACTGCAAGTATAGTCTTTTTAAAACTCATATTGAGCATGGATGCGGCAAGTGTTCCGGTCCACGCCCCCGTGCCGGGAACAGGTATACCGACAAAAAGCATTACAGCTATAAAAAGGCCCGCCCCCTTTCGCCCCAGTTTATCTCCGGCCTTTTCACCTTTTGATAATATCCATGCACAGGGTTTTCCTATTCTTTTTTTGTCCTTACCCCATTCAAGAAATCTTCTGGCAAAGAAATATATAAAGGGTACGGGAATAAGATTCCCCGCCATACATACTGCGATAGCCGCCGCTATAGGTACGGGCGGGTTAAATGCCTGGGATACGATAATAGATCCCCTCAGCTCCCATACCGGCAGCATAGACATAAAAAATATTTTTATCAGATTTACAGGTAACATTTGTGTTCTCTCCAATTATAGAACCATAAAAACAGAACCATTAAACATTTACTCAGACAATATCAAACATCAAAGATCGTAAGCTGGTTTGTATCTGCCATGCCGTCAAGCGCATTAATCTCTGTGAGCTTATCAATAACCGTCTGTCCCACTCCGGCTCTTTTCATAATATCTTCTTTAGATATAAACGGTCCCTTTGCTGCCGCGATCTCGATATTTTCTCCTGCCACCTCTCCCACTTTGGATATAACCTTAAATGATGGCATTAACTTTCCATCATATATCCTGAACTCCCGGGCACCGGCTTTGTATATATCCACAGGCATGAATTCAAATCCTCTGGCGTACATCTCTTCCACAATACGCAGATCCTTTAACTCATTTGCCTCTACATCCGTAAGAGATGACTCCTCATTTTTATTTCTGTAAGTCTCAAGCCATGTTTTAAAGCGGGATTCTCCCATAGCCATTTTTTCATAATCAAATCCTTTTTCACGGATACTGAAATATGCACAATAGTACTCAAGAGGATGGAAAATCTTACAGTAGGCTATACGCCACGCCATCATAACATAGGCTGCGGCGTGCGCCTTGGGAAACATATACTGTATCTTCTTGCAAGACCATATATACCAGTCAGGCACATTATGCTTTACCATCTCCTCTTCCCACTCAGGCTTCAGACCCTTACCTTTACGCACGCTTTCCATGATCGTGAAGGAAAGTTCTTTTTCCAGACCCATGGAAATAAGATAAGTCATTATATCATCACGGGTACATATGGCAGTGGAAATAGTGGCCGTACCTTCACTTATCAGTTTCTGTGCATTGTCCAGCCACACGTCCGTACCATGGGCCAGTCCTGCTATACGTATCAGATCGGAAAATGATGTAGGCGCCGCCTCTTTAACCATCCCCATGGCGAAATCGGTTCCGAACTCCGGCACCCCAAGGATCCCAAGCTCAGTTCCGCCTATATCTTCAGGCTTTATACCAAGCGCTGATGTATCTTTAAAGAGTGACATAACCTCTTTGGAATCCAAAGGTATGGTAAGAGGATCCTTGCCCGTAAGATCCTGCAGCCTTCTTATCATAGTCGGATCCAGATGCCCCAGAATATCTAACTTGAGCAGATTGTGATCTATACTATGATAATCAAAATGAGTGGTTATGATATCTGTGCCGGTATCATTGGCAGGATGCTGTACCGGTGTAAATGTATTTATGTCCTCACCGATAGGTAATACTATTATTCCTCCGGGATGCTGTCCCGTGGTACGCTTCACGCCTATACACCCTTCCGCTATCCTGGCTATCTCACAGCCCCTCTTAGTCATTGCTTCATTTTTCTTTAGGGCTTCTTCTTCAAAATAAGCCATGGTGAATCCAAATGCGGTTTTATCCTGAACACCGCTGACAGTCCCGGCTTTAAACGTCTGTCCTTTACCGAAAATAACCTCTGTAAATGCATGTGCCTTGCTTTGGTATTCATTGGAAAAGTTCAGGTCTATATCCGGCTCTTTGTCTCCCTTAAATCCCAGGAATGTCTCAAATGGTATGTCAAATCCATCCTTCGTAAGAGGTCTGCCACATTTCGGACATATTTTATCAGGCATATCACAACCCGAGGCTCCGCTGTAGCTTAACACCTCTTCAGAGTCAAATTCTGTATAAAAACAACCCGTACAACGATAATGGGGACTTAAGGGATTTACCTCTGTTATACCCAGCATATATGCTGCAAATGAGGAACCGACAGAACCTCTGGAGCCGACCAGATATCCGTCATCGTTTGATTTCCATACCAGTTTCTGGGCAATAATATAAAGCACGGAATAGCCGTTACTGATAATGGAATCCAGTTCCTTGTCCAGACGTTCCTTAACTATATCAGGCAGCTCCTCTCCGTATATCTCGTGAGCTCTGTTATAACATATCTCCTTGAGCTGCTCATCAGACCCTTCGATCTGAGGAGAACATTTATCAGGACGTACAGGACTTATATTATCACACATGTCGGAAATTTTCCGTGTATTTTCTATGACGACTTCCCTGGCCTTATCACTTCCAAGATACGAAAACTCTTCAAGCATCTCATCCGTGGTCTTGAAAATACACAAAGGCAGCTTGTTGTAATTTTTATCTTTTTTGTTGAGCCTTAAAATAGACCTGTATATGGCATCCTCCGGCTCTAACAGATACACATCACCCGTAGCTGCTACCGGCTTATCAAACTGATTTCCCAGTTCGGTTATCTTTATATTAATCTGTCTTAAGTCATCTTCATTTGAAACGTAACTCTTATCACTTTCTATAAGATTAAGATTGTTTTGTACAGGCTGTATCTCCAAATAATCATAAAAAGACACGATCCCCGCTAAAATCTCTCCACCTCTTCCCAGATGTATGGCTTCATAAAGCTCTCCGTCTGAATTGCCGCTACCGATGATCAGCCCTTCCCTGTGCTTCATGATCAAAGACTTGGGAATAATAGGCACACGACGGAAGTAATCCAGATGCGAAGCACTTACAAGTCTGTAAAGGTTGTATTTACCCTCCTCGGTGGTTGCAAGAATGGTACATCTGTAAGGATGCATCTTCTTTACCGCTTCCTTTCCGGGTTTTCCTGCTTCATTTAGTTCTTTAAGGGTAAATATATTTTTTTCTTTAAGTCGTTTGATCAGTTTAACAAAAATATGTGCCGTAGCCTCTGCATCATCCACCGCCCTGTGGTGATTTAACAATTCTACATCCAGTTTTTTTGCAAGAGTATCCAGCTTATAGTTGTTAAGATCAGGAAGCAAAAATTGCCCCATACGAACAGTATCGGTAACAGTGAAGTCTGTTTCTATACCAATATCCTTTGCCTTATTTTCTATAAAGCTGACATCAAACTCTGCATTGTGTCCGACTACAGCCGCATCTCCCACAAATTCCAGAAACTTAGGAAGTGCATCCTGTATAAGCGGTGCATCCTTCACCATGGAATCAGAAATAAATGTAAGCTTCTCTATAGCATAGGGAATAGGGATCTGCGGATTTACAAATGTACTGAATCTGTCAGTAATCTTTCCACTTTCCACTTTAACCGCACCTATCTCTATTATACGGTCGTGGGAAGCACTAAGACCTGTGGTCTCCAGATCGAAGACCACAAATGTATCATCCAGAGATTGACCCTTTACATTTACGGAAGGAAGACGTGTATCATCAGCCATATAGGCGTCCATACCAAGTATCAGTTTAAACTCGGTATCCTCCGGGATTTTTTTCTTCTTTTTAAGGTTATCTAAAAGATGTATGCATTCGGGGAATGCCTGTACCACTCCGTTGTCCGTTACAGCCAGGGCATTATGCCCCCATTCCACGGCTCTTGTTACCAGGTCGGAAAGGGCGGCCACGCCTTCCATCTCACTCATCTTAGTATGACATCGCAGTTCTGTTCTTTTTTCAAATGAATCATCCGTCTTTTTAGGTCTGTTATCAGCAGCTTTTCTGATACCCTTTACGCTGTTTATTGTTACCTCTTTTTCGAAATTGTTGTAGGAGGCATCTCCGTGAAGAGTAATAAATCTGCCTGCAGTTATTTCATCTTTCAGTTCATCTTTTGCTTCTTCGGAAAGAAAAAGCACTGCAGTAATGGTATCGCAAAAATCCGTTATATCAAACTTCATAATGACGCGGCCGGTTTTAGTGGTACGCAGCTCATGCACATATCTGATCATACCCTCTACTATTACTATTCCTCCGGCTTCGCCTATATCACTTATTTTAGTAATCTCACCCTCAAAGTCTCTTCCGTATATCATGCCGGGTGATTTTTCTTTCTTGGGCTGTTTGTAATACTTTTTCCTCTCTTCGGACCTTTCGGGCGCCGGTGTTCTCGTTTTTTCTTCAGTTTTTTTCAGAGGCACTGATTCTTCAACCGTAATATTTTCAGCTATCTGTTTAACCATTTTTTCCAGCCTGTACCTGTTTTCCTCTGCAAATCTGCCGGCACGGCTGTCCTTAAACTGGCACCTCACCTCCACATCCATACCGAAGCGGCATGTGAAAAGATTTGAAAAATAATCCCTCAGTCCATCTCCCTTGTGCTTGCTAAAGCCCCCTTTTTCCATATTTATGACAAAAGCGCCATCTACGAAAAAAACATCAGACTTTTTGTAAATCATATACTCCAGATGAAAATATTTCTCCAGCTCTGCTTCTATACTATCCCTGTAAAATTCAAACAGTTTTTCAGGGGTGTATTGCTGGGTAAGATCATATCTGTCAAGGATACGGATATTCTCCGTAAATCGTCTGAATATCTGACGATGCAATTCATCCTCCAGTTTGAGGATGCTTTTTTTGGGTATGATCACATTGCTGAGAATATATACCCTGGCCATATTCCCGCTGCTTTCTTTTGTAACCTTGGTTACATATATAGCGTCGGCATACAGCGCTGTCTCTTCAGACAATTTCAGGGTTGGGAAAACCTCATATAATTTTTTATACTCTGTCGTTAATACCATTTTGTCTCCTGTCAGAGCTTTTCTATTTCTTCTCGTAACGCATCCATCAAACCGGCTTCAGGTACTTTTTTTATAATTTCACCTTTTTTAATAACGATTCCCGTTCCGTTGCCACCGGCCACACCTATATCAGCTTCTTTTGCTTCTCCGGGGCCGTTTACCACACAACCCATCACAGCTATCTTTATATCTTTGTCACAATCGTCAAACTCTTCATGTACCCTGTCAGCCAAACCTATAAGATCTATCTGGGTCCTTCCGCATGTCGGACATGAAACTATCTCCACCCCGCCTTTTTTCAGACCAAGACTTTTCAATATCTGTTTTGCCACATATACTTCTGTCTCCGGCTCGTCCGTCAGAGAAACTCTTATGGTATCACCTATACCCTCAGAAAGTATCAGTCCCAGACCCACGGAAGATTTAACCGTACCGGAAAGGACAGTTCCCGCTTCTGTTATACCTACATGCAGCGGATAAGGCAGCTTCCCCGCTACTTTTTTATGAGCTTCCAGACTCATGAGTACGTCAGAGGATTTTATACTTACTACCAGATTGTCATACCCGAGCTCTTCAATAAACCCCGTCTGCCTTAAGGCGCTTTGGGCTATGCCTTCAGCTGTTACACCACCATATTTTGAGATCAGATCCTTCTCCAGAGACCCGCCGTTAACCCCTACTCTTATAGGTATATTTCTCTCAGAAGCTGCTTTTACAACCTCTTTCACCTTTTCCCTGCTTCCTATATTGCCGGGATTTATCCTGATCTTATCGGCGCCGTTTTCTATAGCTTTTATAGCCAGGCGGTGATTAAAATGAATATCTGCCACAACAGGTATATGTATCCTCTTTTTTATCTCCTTAAAAGCTTCGGCCGCCTGTGTTGTAGGCACGGCAAGACGTATGATCTCACATCCTTTTTTTTCCAGACGAAGTATCTGGTCTACAGTCGCATCCACATCCTCCGTGAGGGTATTGGTCATGGACTGGACGGGGATGGGATTGCCCCCTCCTATTTTTACATTTCCAACGGTTATCTCTTTAGTATTATCCCTTATAGCCATAAAACACCTTCCTAAAACAGATTGACTATATCCTTTACAAGTATAAACGCAGTAAGTACCAAAAGGAAAACAACTCCTATAAAGTTTATCACTGCCTCTACTTTTTTATCTACTGCTTTTCCTCTTATTGCTTCTATAATGTAGACTATGAGTTTTCCCCCATCCAGCGCCGGTACCGGGAGAAGGTTCATTATACCCAGGTTTGCGCTGAGCATGATCCCTATATTCATGATATTTAAAAATACGTAGAACGGACCTGCTGACCTGCTTTCTCCCACAACATCACTGATGGCCGATACCGTCCCCACAGGTCCCGACAGATTGTTTACACTCATACGTCCGGTCAGCATACGTCCAAGAAGTTCTATAACGGTATTTATCCTGTAACCCGTATCGCAAAATGCATATCCCACAGCTTCTATGGGGCTTGCCTGGACTCTTTCGCCATAGCATATCATTCCCGTTTCCCAACCGGAGACCTCCATGATCTCAGGTTTCATAGTGAGGCTTCTTTGTCCGGCAGCTCTTTCAACAACCACTTCTATATCTGCACCTTCCGAAGCCTTTATCAGATCAGTAAGATCATTTGCATTCTTTAACTGAGTGCCGTTTATAGACACTATCTTATCATTTTCTCTTAACCCTGCCTTTTTTGCGGGAGAATCATCTACAACTTCCGCCACTCTCATATCACTTGTAAATTTCACCCCGATCTTATAAGATTTATCTTTTATTTCCCGGGGTTGTACTACGGCAGTAAACTTTTCATCGTTTCTCTTATATGTGATATTCAGAGTCTCTTCTTCGTGATACATTTCGTAGAAATTGAACTCCCTTGCGAAATGTATGCCACGTCCGTTCACGGATGTGATAAGATCCCCTTCCCTTAATCCGGCCTCATAAGCCGGCGTTCCTTCCTTTACTACATCCACGGTGCACGGGTCGTATCCCCCTGTTCCTATAAGAATAACTGATGCTATAAGTGCAAAAAGGAAGTTAAACAACGGGCCTGCAGCAAGGATTGCTATACGGGCAGAAACCGATTTTTGTTCTAATGTCCTGCTTTCACCGTATTTTTTAAGCATTTCTCTGGATCTTTTTTCTACTGCCGAAATGGCATATCCATCTTCATCCTCTTCATCACTGGCACCATCCTCCAGGTAGTCCTCTGCTCCCAGCATACGGCATGATCCTCCGAAGGGCAGTGCCTTTATGCAATAATCCGTATCACCTTTTCTAAAACCGAAAAGTCTGGGACCGAATCCTATGGAAAACTCCACCACACACACTCCGTTGGCCTTTGCAACAATGAAATGGCCGAATTCGTGAGCTACGATTATTATACTTAAAAGCAGGATCGCTATTAATACATTTATAATCACGTAATTTTACCCTAATACTCTGTAAACTTCTTTTTCCGTCATTAGGACTTCCTCAATATCCGGATCGTCCTTGTAATCCACATCTGACATAGCTTTTTCAATCATCTCATAAATCTGAACAAAGCTTATATCACCTTTTAAAAATCTGCTTACCGCCAGCTCATTGGCCGCATTGAAAATAGTAGGCATATTTCCGCCTGCGTTTAAGGCATCGTAAGCAAATCTGAGTCCTTTAAAAACCTCCATATCCGGTTCTTCAAAATCCAGTTTTCCGACTTTATAAAAATCCAGTCTTTCGGTATCCATAGGACGTCTGTCAGGATAAAAAAGCGCATACTGTATGGGCAGTCTCATGTCGGGGGTGCCCAGCTGCGCCTTTACGGCACCATCACAAAACTCCACCATGGAATGTATTATACTCTGTGGATGGACTACAACCTTTATGTGATCTTGTGTAACGTCAAAAAGCCATTTTGCTTCTATTACTTCCAATCCCTTGTTTACCATAGTAGCCGAGTCGATGGTGATTTTTTTCCCCATACTCCAATTAGGATGCGCAAGAGCCTGCTCAAGAGTGACTTTTTCCAGCTGATCTGCGTTGTATCCCCTAAAGGGTCCTCCCGAAGCCGTAAGAATAATGTTGTCTACGGCAGCTTCCGGTTCTGCAGTCAGGCACTGAAAAACAGCTGAATGCTCACTATCTACCGGAAGAATTTTTATACCTTTTTCTTTTGCAAGCGGCATAATAATATGGCCCGCCGTCACAAGCGTCTCTTTGTTGGCCAGCGCAATGTCTTTACCTGATTCTATGGCACTTATGGTAGGCTTTATTCCCATCATACCCACCACAGCAGTCACCACGGTGTCCGCCTCAGGCACGGTAGAAACTTCTATAAGACCTTCCATTCCCGACACCACTTTTGTCTCCGTATCCTTCAGGGCAGTCTTCAGATCTCCTGCCAAATCATCATCCCCTACACATACCAGTCCGGGCTTAAATTCTCTCACCTGCTTTTCAAGCCCGGATATATCCCTTCCGGCAGCCAGTGCAGAAACCTTTAATTCCCCTTCACTTTTTCTTACAACGTCGAGAGTCTGTGTCCCTATTGATCCTGTAGATCCCAAAACTGAAATGTTTTTCAAAACGATCTCCTTTTAATCTGATAAAAGCACCAAGCCCGCAGGCCCGGTGCTTCATTTAAGATATTACACTTATTATCCAATATACAACCGGGGCTGTGAGAATGACACTATCAAATCTGTCAAGAATCCCTCCATGTCCCGGAATAAGAGTTCCGTAATCCTTTATTCCTCTGTTTCTTTTTATGGCAGATGCCGCCAAATCTCCTATTATGCCGCAAATAGCTCCTATAAGAGCTGCTACGGTATAAAGTATAACAACACCTCCACTGAATCCTTCACCTACTGCTGCAACTACTATACCGTAGATAAGTCCTGTTATGGTAGCCCCTGCTATTCCTCCCAGAGCACCTTCTACCGTCTTTTTCGGTGAAAGTTCGGGTGCCATTTTGTTTTTACCAAAGAAGTATCCCACAAAATAAGCACATGTATCATTTACCCAGGCTCCTATAAAGATAAGCCATACAGCATAGACGCCACCCGGCATAATCCTGAGCCTGTATACAAATGAAAGCATCAGCCCAATGTAAAATACTGCAAAATAAGCGGTCATTACATGACCCACATCTGTCTTTGCTTTTGAAAAAGAAAAGACATAATATCCCAACATAACCAAAAGCGAGATAACATATAAGAAAATCTCGACTTTGTGGTCCAGACCTATACTTGTGAATATATATAGCGTAACTGTTGTAGCGTATCCTATCCAGGCAAGAGGTGTGCGTTCCATCTCAAAGACCCTGTAGAACTCAAACATCCCAACAAGCGATGCTACAAGGCAAAAGAAGTACAAATACCATCCCCCGACTATAATAGCGGATAAAAGGATACCTGCAAGCACAAGCCCGCTTATAATCCTTGTTTTCATTTTACTCCTCCGAATCTCCTGTCTCGACCGTTATATTTTATTATAGCCTTGACAAGCTCATCTCTGTTAAACTCCGGCCAGCTTATATCTGTAAAATAAAACTCTGTATACGCAAGCTGCCAGGGGAGGTAGTTGGATATCCTTTCTTCTCCCCCTGTTCTTATCAGAAGATCGGGATCGGGAAGCCCCGCCGTATCAAGACGGTCGCTTATAGTGTCCTCTGTTATTTCCTCAGGGCCCAATTTCCCTTCCGAGACTTCTGCCGCTATCTTTCTGACAGCTCTGGTGATCTCATCTCTCCCACCGTAATTTATAGCTATGGTAAATGTCAGTCCCGTATTATCCGCTGTTTTCTCTTCCAGTTCTTCTATAACATCGATGAGATCTTTTTTAAGCGGTCCCCGATCTCCTATTACAAGACACCTGACATTGTTTTTTGTACTTTTTACTATTAGCTTTTGCAGATATTCCGCAAAAAGGGAAAAAAGCACACTTACCTCTTCTTCAGAACGCTTCCAGTTTTCTGTAGAGAAAGCATAGACAGTGAAATACTTTATACCTGCATCACTGGCTACCTCTACCATTTCTTCAACCACCTGGCTGCCCACAGCATGACCAAAAGTACGGGGCTGCCCCTGTTTTTCAGCCCACCTGCCGTTTCCGTCCATAATCACTGCCACATGTCCGGGTATCTTTAAACCGGCTAAATCTTCTGCATCCTTACTCATTTTATACTCCTGTTTAAACAGTCATAATCTCTTTTGTCTTTTCTTCGATCGTATCATCTATCTCTTTTATATATTTGTCAGTAAGTTTTTGTACGTCTGACTCAATATTTGAAAGCTCATCATCTGAGATATCTCCGTCTTTGTTCTGCTTCTTGGCAGCATCATTGGCATCACGTCTGATATTTCTGACTGCCACCTTCGCCGACTCGCCTTTTTTCTTCACTTCTTTGGCAAGCTCTTTTCTTCTGTCTTCCGTAAGCTCCGGAAAAAGTATCCTGATCATCTTTCCGTCATTAGTGGGCACCAGTCCCAGATCGGACGTAAGGATGGCTTTTTCTATTTCTTTAAGAAGGCTTGCATCCCAGGGCTGTATCTGCAGCATGCGTGCTTCCGGCACAGAAATATTGGCCGCCTGATTCAGCGGTGTGGCAGTTCCGTAATAATCCACCGTAATCTCGTCAAGAATATGAGGGTTGGCTCTTCCCGCTCTGATGGTAGCAAGCTCGCCTCTTAAGGCCGAAAGTGACTTCTCCATCCTTGATTCTGATTCTTTCATATCGCTCATTTCCTTTTACCTCCAAAAATTTGTCTTTTTTTATTGTAACATATATCGGAATAAAAATATATTAAAAAATGTGTGTTGTGCTGTCAGGGGATTTTTTCTCTAATCACTTAAGCTAAGAAGATCAGGAATATATTGTATCCCGGGCACGCGGCAGCGTGGAGAAAATATAGTACATTCATACGCAGAAGCTGTATACCGACACCCGGTTCCTGCGATACCACCTTACCTTATCCATAAATGAATGTCATTATTATAAAACCCTTAAAATTTCATTCTTGCAGCCGCCGTCACTTTACCCGTCTCATCCACTGCCACCATATGCACCGTATCGCCATCATGATCTGCGTACACACTTAACACGGTCCCGTAAATCCCCTGGGATATGTAGTTTATATCATATTCCCTTATTTCCTTTTCCTCATAAAAATCCGGACCAAATGCATTCATAAACAAATCTGTGTAATGAAGATTATTCATATGTCTGCTTTTATCCAAATCAGAATACATAATTTTATATTCATACATTTTACTCATACCGGAGACATCTTTTCTCAATCTCACATAATCCAACCCTTCAAAAGGCGTATCAAACTCCGTAAAATCAAAACCAATATCCGTAAGCTTACAAAGCCTTCTTTCATTCACATTAAAAAGACAGCTTTCCAGCCTAGACAAAGCAAGAAGTTCCCCACTGCCTCCTGTAATTCTAAAATCCCTCTCTACCCTTACCTTCTTTTCACTTGTCATTCCGGTTTCCACAAGAATTTCCGAGGAGAAATCCGCCTTTTTAAAAATCTTCATCCTGCATTTTGTATACATCCAGGCTATGCCCAATTTATCTATAAGATAATCATTTCCCAGATCATAGCCATGCATATGCCATGTAGCCACATCCTGACAATAACACATATATCCTTTCAGCCCTATAAGACCGTCCGCTCCTGACTCTCTGTATTGCGGCACTATTTTTTTCTCAAACTGCATTTATCTATTCCCCTTTACTTAGTGTAACCACCAAAAAAACTTACATCCTTCCCCGGTAGATCCATATCGTGAGTAATAATACATTTTTCCCGCCAAATAATCAATGCACACAACATTTACACCATGCAACAAAAAATCCGACAGTTTACCCTGTCGGAAGAAAAAATATCTTAATCCGGTAAAAGCTTTTTATAAGCTATACCTTTTATCTTTAATAAACGCAGCACTCTGCACATCTGTCAAAAAAACAAACAGTAATTCAAAAATCACTATACAAGCTTAAAAATCATTTTAAATACTGGGTAATATCCATCTGTTCAATTTCGGTAATCTGTGCATTTCCCTGAGTATCTGCATAAATCGTTGTAACATAAAGGCCGGCATTCCCATCCGCATCAACTCCAATACAAAGTATTTTATAATTCATCCCGGAAACCACCTGGGTAGCAAGAAGACCAAGTGGAGACAATGTAAGATCCCCATATTCTTCTACCGCTTTTTCAAATGCTGCCGATGCTTCTCCGGGAAGAGTTACCGCGTCAGAAACAGTTTCAACTTTCCATCCGCCCAAGGTCTCATCAGGCTGTGCATTTTGCGCCTTCTTGATATTTGCAGGTTCTAAACTTTCCACTTTGCTGACAGACGCATTTCCCTGCAGATCCTCATATACCTCCACAAGACTCCATCCGGATGTTCCTTCTGCTGCCGCTTCTTCTTTACAAAGATACAGGTAATTCGTACCGGACACCAACTGTGTGGCAAGCAAAGCTGCGGGGTCAAGCCCCGTTCCCTTATAATCTTTTAAAGCTTTATCTAATGCTTCGCGGGATCTTTCCGTAAGAACCGGAGTAACTATTTCACTGCTTACAGTCCATCCGCCGACGATCTTACCCTGTGTTGCAGTCTCCGTCTCAGACTCCTGAGTAATCTCCGTTTTAGTTTCGTTTGTTGTCTCCTGTGTAGCCCCCGTTCCTGAGCAGGCAGTCATAGTTAAGACCGATGCAACAGGAATAGCAATAAGTCCTGTAATAATCCTTTTCTTCATAATGCTATCCTCTTTTTCTATATCACATTTTTAATCCGTTTCTGTATGACGCAAAGACCGTCGCATTTCGGTTTAAAGCATCATAATAATCTTTTGCGTCCATCACTACAAAGCTTGCAGGTTTATCTTTCTCAACGCCGTATCTGTCAGTAATATGAAGTGTCTTTGCTGCATTGTGAGTGATAAACCTGTAGCTGTTCATTATGTCATCATATCCCATCATCTGGCACACATGCAACCCCATGAACACAACATCACGAAGATTACCGTTACCTAAAGGATACCATGGGTCAAAAATATCATCATGTCCGAAAGAAACATTTATCCCCGCCTGCATCAGCTCTTTTACTCGGGTCACACCACGTCTTTTGGGATAAGTATCGGCTCTGCCCTGTAAATGTGTATTTACCAGGGGATTGGCCACAAAATTTATACGGCTCATTTTCAAAAGACGCATAAGCTTTAGAACATATGCATTGTTATAAGAATGCATAGCTGTGGTATGGCTTGCCGTGACCTTATCAAACAGCCCGAGTTCCAATGCCCTTGCAGCTACAGTTTCAAGCCCCCGTGATGCCTCATCATCAATTTCATCACAGTGCACGTCCACCAGCCTGTCATACTCTGCGGCCAGTTTAAGAGCATAATCCACAGACTCCACGCTATACTCTCTGGTGAACTCAAAGTGCGGTATGGCTCCCACCGCATCAGCTCCCATCTCAACTGCCTCTTTCAAAAGCTCCTTTCCCTTTGGAAAACTGCAAATTCCTTCCTGCGGAAATGCAACTATCTGTATATCCATTACGTCATGCAGTTCTTCCTTAAGACTTATCATAGTCTTCATCGCCAAAAGCGCAGGATCCGTAACATCCACATGGGTTCTGATAAACTGCACTCCATGTGATGCATACATAGACACTGCTTTTTTTACTCTCTCACGAATGTCAGCCTCATCAAGCTTTTCTTTCCTCCTGCTCCAGCACTCTATTCCTTCAAAAAGCGTCCCTGACATATTCCATACCGGATCCCCGGCTGTAAGACAGGTATCAAGATGAACATGTGATTCTATAAAAGGCGGAAGAACCAGCCTCCCTCCCAGATCTGTTACTTCTTCTCCCTCATGCGGAAGCAACTCGCCTATTTCTTTAAATATACCGTTGTGCACTCTGATATCCTGTAAATGCGATGAGTTTTCTATATAAGCATTTTTAAACAGCATCTTTTCCACCTGCCTTTATAATCATGTGAAGACTCTTATTTTACACCCCTCCATATTCTAATTATGCCACCTTTCAACTTAAACGTATAGTTCAAATACTATTATTTTTTTTTATTTTTAAGTTTCATTTAAGCTTAATCCTTATAATGATAATCACGGGAGAGAAAACTCCCTGCTTTCATTTCATATTTCCTTTCAAAAAAAGGCGGCATTAAAAAGCCGCTTTTTTTGTGCAGCAAAAAACCGCAGACTTTATATAAGCTGCGGCATAAACACATAATTATTTAATTTTCAATCTACCGTTACAATAGTTCCCGAGAATTCATCTCCGAAAGCATTTAATATACTATCCTGTTCTTTAAGTGCAAATACCCTCAAAGGAATGGAGTTTTCCATACACATAACAGATGCAGTCATATCAATGACACCTAATTGTTTTTCTACCATTTCACTGACAGACAGACTATCGTATTTAACCGCATCAGGGTTCTTGGCAGGATCGCTGTCATATACACCGTCGATATTCTTTGCAAGCAGAATGGCATCCGCCTCCATCTCGGCAGCACGAAGAGTAATTGCAGTATCTGTTGAAAAATACGGATGTCCGGTTCCACCGGCAAAAAATACCACATGACCGCTTTCCAAATACTGCTTTGTTTTATCTTTAGTAAACATCTCCGTCATATTTGCATAAACAAAAGGTGTAAGAATAGCTGTGTCTATCCCGCATGACCTGAATATTTCGGAAACATATATGCAATTCATAACCGTAGCCAGCATCCCGATCTGGTCAGACTTGCATCTGTCTATCCTGTGACTTGTCCTTCCTCTCCAGTAATTGCCTCCCCCGATAACTATACAGATCTCCATACCTTTACCGATCAATGTCTTAATCTGATCGGCAATATTCATAATAAGCTCGTCGTCATATCCGTGACCTCCGTCACCAAACAGGGCCTCGCCGCTAAGCTTAAGTATAACTCTTTTCATAATGCACCTCTAAAATAATATAATGTTAGTTTATTATAATACAAAAGCCCGCCATTGGCGAGCCTTTGTTTCATCACTCGCTGTCACCGTAGATCCTGTGGTGGTAGGGTGATGTGTTTTCAGTTATCTGACATAAGGTAAATCCTCTGTCCTTCAACTCCTCGATAATGATCGGAAGAGACTTAAGTGTATTTTCTTTTGCTCCGGTATCATGCATAAGTACCATATACTCATCACCATCGCCAATGTAATCAAGCACATTGTTGGCAAGCTCTGAAGGTGAATATGCTACACCCTCGGAATCATCATTGCTGACATTCCAGTCATAATACTCATATCCGTTCTTCTCAAGCCAATCCACACAGTCATGGATATCCGTGCCGTACTTTACACCCATGGTATTACTGGATCCACCGGGAAAACGATAGAACTTGGTAATAGTCCCCGTATTTTCCTCCATGCTTTCCTGCTGGGCAAGAACGTCTGCTTTCCAGTTTTCAAATGATCCATACACCTCATCATATTCATGAGACTTGGTGTGAATAGCAATAGTATGACCTTTTTCGTAGGTCTTTTTCTCAGAATCCAGATACTTGGAGTTGCCTGCGCTTACGTTAAAGAATGTAGCCTTAACATCATACTTATCAAGCACATCCAGCACTTCATCAGTATATTTGCTCGGACCGTCGTCAAATGTAAGATATACTTTTTTCTTTGCATTCTTTTCAGTCTTTATCGCATCATCAAGAAAATCGGGATGTATACCTCCCATCTTGCTCTTGCTTGATGAAGAGGCTTCCGTAGTCTCTTTTTCATCATCTTTATCGGACTCTTTTGCTTCATCTGACTTTTTATCAGCCTTTTCTGACTCAGATGCTTCTTTGGAATCTTTGTTGTCATCTGCCTGTGTCGTCGCTGTCTGCGTGCCCTCTGCCAGATGAGGTGTGTTGCCCGTGGGACTTCCTACCACACTCATAATGATAATCAGGGCAGCCACGGCAATTATCGCTGAAATAATAGCAACAAAACCGCTTTTTTTCTTATTACCTGACATTTACTCATTCCCCTCCTGTAACATTAAATGTGAAAATAATTATATTTTTTTAATTATAACACAAAAAAAGGGATGTGAAAAGAATTTTAGTAATGATTACTATTTATAAAATTCACAACCCTTTTTGTTTATTAGCCGTTCATCTGTGCTGCAACCTCTGCTGCAAAATCCTCATTCTTCTTTTCAAGACCTTCACCTGTCTCGAAACGAACAAATCTCTTAACCTTTACATTTGCAGAGTTGGCCTTAGCCACTTCATCAATATACTTCTGAACACTCTGCTTTCCGTCTTCAGCCTTGATATAAACCTGATCTACAAGGCAGATATCCTTAAGCTCCTTGCTGAGACGTCCCTGAACCATACCGTTGATGATCTTATCATCAGCATCGGGCTTCTCATTTTTAGCTGCAGCTGTAAGTATTTCTGTCTCCTTGTCAATGAAATCCTGACCGATCTCATCTCTTGTCGTATATACAGGTCTGAGAGCTGCTGCCTGCATAGCTACGTTCTTAGCCATCTCTCTGATGTCATCATTTACCACGTCTGTCTCTACGTCTACAAGAACACCGATCTTACCGCCCATATGAATATAAGAAGCGATAAATCCGTTGTCCTCTGTAAGCTTCTCGAAACGTCTGATCTTAAGATTCTCACCTATAACCGCTATCTCAGCCACAAGAGCCTCTTCAACAGTCTTTTCAGTGTCAGCTTCCCATTTCTCAGCGAGGAATCCCTCAAGATCTGTAGCTGATGTGTGAAGTGCCTGCTTTGCAACCTGCTCAACATAAGCCTGGAAGTCTGCATTCTTTGCAACAAAATCAGTCTCAGAGTTTACCTCTACGATAGAAGCCGTATTGTCACCCTCAACAATAGTCATAACAAGACCTTCTGCTGCGATCCTTCCCGCCTTCTTTTCTGCTGTAGCCTGGCCCTTCTCTCTGAGGAACTCAAGAGCCTTCTCCATATCGCCGTCTGTCTCGGCAAGAGCCTTCTTGCAGTCCATCATACCTGCACCTGTCTGCTCTCTTAAATCCTTTACCATGGATGCTGTAACCGCTGCCATATCTGTTTCTCCTTTCGTACTGTATATAATCTGTATATTATTCTTCTTCTGCGTCTGCCTGTGCTGACTCTGCTTCAATAGCCTCAAGTTCTTCACTTTCTTCGCCGGCACTTCCCTGATTTGCTTCAACAACCGCATCAGCCATCTTTGAAACAATAAGCTTTACAGCTCTGATAGCGTCATCATTTCCGGGGATCACATAATCAAGCTCGTCAGGATCGCAGTTTGTATCACAAATACCGATAATTTCTATACCAAGCGCTTTAGCTTCCTGTATGCAGATGCGCTCCTTCTTGGGATCGATAATGAAGATGGCATCGGGGATCCTCTTCATCTCCTTGATACCGCCAAGATTCTTCTGGAGTTTTTCCTGCTCCTTCTTAAGCTTGAGAACCTCTTTCTTGGGAAGACGCTCAAAAATACCGTCCTCCTCCATCTTCTCGATCTCCTTGAGACGCTCTATACGGCTTCTGATAGTTCTGAAGTTGGTAAGCATACCACCAAGCCATCTTTCATTTACATAGTACATACCGCAACGCTCTGCCTCTGTTGCGATGGCATCCTGAGCCTGCTTCTTTGTTCCTACAAAAAGAATAGTTCCGCCATTTGATACAATATCAGAAATCTCTGAATAAGCAGAATCTATCATACCAACGGTCTTCTGAAGATCGATGATGTGGATACCATTTCTCTGCATGTAAATGTACGGAGCCATTTTAGGGTTCCATCTTCTTGTCTGATGTCCGAAATGAACACCTGCCTCAAGTAACTGTTTCATAGAAATAACGCTCATTTTTTAATCCTCCATTCGGTTATTCTTCTGCAGACATCTTTTCCCGTAAAACGACCCTCAGGCACCACTTTACCGGATCAGTCCGCATGACTTATAAAAACAAAAATCCGTGCAAAATCGCACGGAAAAAATTATATCAATTTTTATAAATATCTGTCAAGAAGAAAATGAGGCCGCCGCACTAAGTGAATAATTATGAATATT
>CAMOUW010000022.1 GCA_946626755.1 uncultured Clostridia bacterium | reverse complement strand
GCTAAGGAAGAGGCACCTGCAGAAGAGACTGTAGCGGAAGAAGCAGCCCCTGAGGCAGAGGCAGCTGAAGCTGTGCAGGAAGAGGTTGCTGAAGCAGAGCCTGAGAAGGCAACGGGAGATGACTGGTGGCCCTACGATATGTCCGGAGGGAGTAAGAAGGAGTCCAAGACAACAGATTCCGTGGCAGAAGAGAAGGCAGAGGAAGAAGTTGCAGCAAAAGAGCCTGCAACTGTGGCTGAAGAGACTAAATCTGAAGAGACAAAAGCAGCACCTGCAGAAACCGAAAAGAAAAGTGATGCAGGTGACAGCTGGTGGCCTTATGATATGTTCGGCGGGAGTAATAAAAGCAAAAAGAGCGATGCGAAAGAAGGTGCATCCGGGAGTAATGACGACTATTGGCCCTATGACATGTCAGGGAACAACTCCCAAAAAGGAGAAGCTGAAGAAAAAGCCGACAAAGCAGCAGATGCCGGATCCCAGGATACATCTGACAAGAAAGACGAAGGGGATAAGGAAGCTGGTAAAAAAGCTGGCAAGAAAGCTTCGGACACATCGGAAACATCAAAAGACGGAGAAAAAATATCCTTGAAAAAGGCTATGGGAGATATGGGTAAAGGTGTAACCGGTGTAGGAAAAGGAATTCAGTCAGGTTTGGAAAAAGGTGTAAAAGCCGGCGCAGGTCTTGTAGATAAAGATGATAGTGATGGCGGATTCCTCAAATGGCTCAGAAGAAAAGCCAGAAAGTGATCCGGGAAATTGTTTATTAGAAGGAGGTGAGTAACATGGACGGCTGTGACAGTCTTAGTCGAAGTATCCGGCGCGATGGTTTCATTTATGATGTTTTTAGACGTATAGCGGTCGTTTTATGTTATAGAACTGCTTCATGTATACCGTAGTTACGGACTGAGATATATCATTTGATTTTCACCGCGTAATTTTAGTGTTTGTATAAAAACGCTACTAAAGGCGCGGTGTTTTTGTTTTTTAAAAGTGCTTTGCTCAATAAGCAGATAGCAATTATATTGCGTCTTTCAATTATATAATATAGCAGGGGGTATACATGAACGAAAAAGAATTGGAAAAAGAAAAAACAGGGTTTAATCCGGAAGATGACAACAAAGAACCTGATTATGTAAGTGAGCTTCTTGAAATTATAAGAGGGGGCACAGATGAGGAAAGTCTGGTTAAAAAGCTCGAAGATTATCATGAAAATGATATAGCCGGTGCATTTGAGCAAATGACAAAGCAGGAACGTCAAAAGCTTTACCCTGTTTTGGGTGTGGAAAAGGTGTCTGAGATATTTAAATATATCGAAGACGTAGATGAGTACATGAAGGAACTGGATATCGCCAGTGCAGCAAAAGTCATCGGAAGCATGGATTCTGATGATGCCGTAGACGTCCTGGAGGAGATGGACGAGAAGGATCAGGAGCAGCTGACTGAAATGCTGGATGAGGAAGCCAGTGCAGATATCAAGCTGATACGTTCTTATGATGATGATGAGATCGGAAGTAAGATGACTACAAACTATATTGTCATAAATAAGGGGATGAGTGTACGTCAGGCCATGAAAGAGCTGATCTCCCAGGCGGAAAAAAATGACAATATTTCTAAGATTTACGTTACGGATGAAAATAATGTATTTTATGGAGTTCTTGATCTGAAAAATCTGATCACTGCCAGGGATTATATGGATCTACAATCTTTTATGATCACATCCTTCCCCTATGTGACTGACCATGAAAAGATCAGTGAATGTATCGACAGAATTAAAGAATACGAAGAGGATTCGATTCCTGTTTTAAATTCCGATAAAGAGCTCCTGGGGATTATAACAGCACAGGATATGGTAGAAGTGGTGGATGATGAGCTGGGTGATGACTACGCAAAGCTGGCGGGTCTTACTGCTGAAGAGGATCTCAAAGAGACTCTGGGGCAGAGTATGAAAAAAAGACTTCCCTGGCTGATCATTCTGCTTTTCTTAGGTATAGGTGTATCTACGGTAGTAGGATTTTTCGAGCCGGTAGTAGCTTCTATTGCATTTGTTGTTAACTTCCAGTCACTTATACTGGATATGGCTGGTAATGTAGGTACCCAGTCTCTTGCGGTGACTATCCGTGTTCTGATGGATGAGAATCTTCCCGGAAAGGCAAAGGGAGGACTGGTATTTAAAGAGGTCAGAATAGGATTTATAAATGGTCTGATCCTGGGAGGATTGTCCTTTGCTTTTGTAAGTATTTACGTGGCACTCACTAAACACGCAGACTGGGGTTACGCATGTGCAGTAGCAGGATGCGTGGCAGCAGCACTTTTGGTGGCCATGGTTATATCCAGTCTTGTAGGTACGGTTGTACCCATGTTTTTCCACAAGATAAAAGTCGATCCTGCGGTTGCTTCAGGACCGCTTATCACTACAGTAAATGATCTTGTGGCAGTTATAACATATTACGGACTGGCCTGGGCATTACTGATAAATGTAATGAACATTATGGGATAAAAAAACCTCTTATACGATTTGTTTAAAAGTCGTATAAGAGGTTTTTTAATGTTTATTAATATGAGTTGATTATTATCCTACGTACATAAATACGACACCTGTTACTGCAATAGCTGCGCATATTATCATAAGTACTGTAGAAAATGCTTTCAGACCTTTTCCTGCCATCATTTCGTTTCGTACAAGAGAGGCAGTTGATATACCGAATATAGCTATCATAAACATAACAAGTGCTACGCCACCCAGCCCTGTTGCAAAACCGGCACAAAGTATACCTATGGCTGCTCCTGTGGCGGCGATGGCTATACCTATCATAACCTTTTCGCTTACGATAAACATTTTAAAGATCATCATAATTACGTAAAGAGCGATTCCGAAGCCTACGCCGTAAGCAAGGTTGTCTGTAGCAAGAACCACGATCACGGTAAGAGCCATAGACATGGTCTCTTTTATAGGAACCTTATGGGCCTTAAATACCGATCCCCAGTTAAAGGTTTCATAACATACCACCAGCATGACTGCCACAAGAGCAGCTACCGGTATAGCCCCGAGTGCTCTTGAAACACTAAACAGAAGAGCTGCCAAAAGACCGCCGGCAAAAAGAGATGAAAGTCTTCCGCGACCGCCGGCTCCCAGATTGGCCTTAGTTTGTCCGATCATTGCACATCCGGGCATGGCGCCGAGAAAACCGCAGATAATATTACCTATACCCTGTCCGCGGCATTCCCTGTTCAGATTTTCCTGTTCGGGAGTATTTGTTTCTTCTGTTACTACACGGCATGTAAGCATCGTTTCTATGATGCCTACCATAGCCAGCGAAATAGAAACCGGAATAATATTGGCAATACATTCACCGGAGAATACATTGGGAAGTCTGGTAAATACCATACCCACATATTCAAATCCGGGTGTAATAGTGCCCATATCACGTATACGCAGCACATCACTTCCCGAAGCAATTGCATATATTGAGAGAATAACTATTGCTACGAGTGATGAAGGTATCTTTCCGAAGAAAGGATGTATCTTCTTGAGGAATGGGAAGAAAACTATGATTCCCACACCGATACCAACAAGTGCAAGCATTTCAGGTAAAGTAGCGAAATCTTTAAAGATAAGCTTTACCTGTGATATAAAGATAAGTATCGCAAGACCGTTTACAAAACCGTGCATTACACAGTCGGGAATAAACTTTATAAGGCTTCCGAATCTTACTATACCCAGAATCAGCTGGATAATACCCGCAAGAACGACAGCGGCAAACAGGTACTCCGGATGTGTCTGCCAGTATGCTGCCACAAGTCCTACCGTGATCATAGCCGTAGAGCCGGCTCCGGCAGAAATAACACCGGGTCGTCCGCCGGTTATGGCAAGAGTAATGGTAAGTATAATACAAGTATAAAGACCGATATACGGCGGAACGCCGGCAGCGATCATGAAACCTATAGTCTCCGGCAGGAGAGCAAAGGTTGTAACGGCTCCGCCCCAGAGGTCGCCGGCGATATTTCCTATCCAGGATTTTTTCTCTATCGCTCTGGCTTTAGCTCTGTCCTCGGCCGTTTTTATCTGTTTGGCCATAAATATAAAGCACCTCCTTTTTCTTTTTTAAATAATAAAACATATTTATGGTTACGTTTAAATGTGGGTGGCAATGCACATGGCTTCACGGTAAAATTACTTAAAAGCTTCCCACAGTCCATTGCCCTGCACAAAAACATCACATTAAAATTTAAGTAAAATGATAGTGCCAAAAATATAAATGGCACAAAAACTTTCGGCTGAATACATCAGCACTAAAAAAAGAAATGAGAAAATAAGCTGATCTTATCTGATCAGTATGCGCTTTCGATCGGGAATACTATACACCTTCAATCAGTGAGTCCCGCGCAAAAAAATAAAAAATCACGAACGTCATCTGTGTGTATGATGATTATTATAAAATCATAAACAAAACAGATATAATCTATAAAAAAAAGGATAACAAATAATTAAATGTTTGTCTATATATAAAACAAATAAAAAAACTAATAAAAATTACACTTTTTTATCAAAATGTGTATTGAAATTAAAAAAATATACGGTATCATTTTTCTCACTTGTGCAGAATCAGTGCATATATGGATTTAGTTTTTCAAACTATTCTTTCTGAATATTTCGATATTTTTCATATTTTCCATATTATATATTTTATTATATATCGAATTCTTCGAAATCATTTCTACGAAACAAATCATCAGTAACAATAGTGAAAGTCACAGATAGGATTTATTTTTATCTGAAGTATTCATTTATGCCAAAAATTCATTTTTCGTAAAAACAGAATGAAACCGACATGATTTAGTATAGAAGAAGCCGTTAAACACGTAAGTTAATAGAAAGAAACAGTCTAAGATCTACGGTCTGTGGGAATGTATTAAAAAATGCTTTAGTTACGGGCAAAATAATTACATTTAACATTGACTGATTATTCAAAATAAAAAAAGAAAGGAAAGGCATGGACGATTGAGATGCATAAAGAAGTGAATTATTATTTGTGTGACCACAATGACAGCATAGCTGAAAAAGTTGGCAGTATACTTGAGGAAATGGGACTGCTGGAATTTTCATCTTTGGCAAAAAGACATATGAATCTTAAAGGAAACATAGAGGAGAGAAAAAGAGATATCATATCAAGTTATTATAAACAGCTGAGACAGGGCGGTAACATAAACTGTGTGATATTTCTTACAAAAGACTACGGTATAAACGATAGTACTCTTAAAGAACTTACTGTTCTGAGACAGATATGCAGAAACAGAAAGATAAATCTTTATACTGTTCTGGATACTGAAACAAGGAAACTGGTTAAAGCAAGAAGGGATCTGTTTGAATGGCTGCTGATGCATTCAGAACTGCTTATGGTAGAGGATATTTACTATAAAATAGATGTAGAGGATGTCGCTTATACATTGGCCATAGAACTGGTCAGACAGAGAATGAGCCATATGGGCGGATTATGCAAAAGCGACTGGACAAGAGGCTGTGGGCAAAATTCTTTTATACAAAAAATGGCTCGTACATATTCTACAATGCCGGATGCAAATGCTTCCGGTAAATTTCTTCTTCTTTTCTCCGTATTCGAATATATAAATGAAAGAATAAATTTCAAATCTACTTACAAAAAATGTATGGATTTTCTCTTAAATAAAAGTCTTCATGACCTCATATTCGATCATAAAGAACTGGAGCTTGCCTCAGGTTGTCTTAAGTCAGAGCTTTTGTGTATTTTGGATAAAAAAATGGCTATCTGATTTTGATTTTTTTTCGCGTTTATAGTATGATAAATGTTATTGATTTATGCCCGAAAAACCGAAAAAGGTGAAAGGGACACAGGAGGTTTATATGATTAGCGCGAATAACGTAACGTACAGGATAGGAAAAAAAGCTCTCTTTGAAGAGGTAAACATAAAATTTACAGAAGGAAACTGTTATGGACTTATAGGTGCCAACGGTGCCGGAAAGTCTACATTTTTGAAGATTTTGTCAGGAGTCATAGAACCTTCTAAAGGTGAGATCGCCATAACTCCCGGACAGAGGATATCAGTGCTGGAACAGGACCATTTCAAATATGACGATAAAAAAGTCCTGGACACTGTTATCATGGGAAATGAAAAACTTTTTTCCATAATGAAAGAAAAGGAAGCAATTTATGCAAAGGAAGATTTTACCGAAGAAGACGGCAATAAAGCCAGTGAGCTTGAAGCTGAATTTGCCGAAATGAACGGATGGGAGGCAGAGTCTGATGCGGCACAGCTTTTAAATGGTCTGGGAGTAGGTACAGAGCTTCATGACAAGCAGATGAACGAGCTTACGGGAAATGAAAAAGTAAAGGTGCTTTTAGCCAAAGCTCTTTTTGGAAATCCTGACATACTTCTATTGGACGAGCCTACCAACCATTTGGATATTGATGCTATTGCATGGCTTGAGGAGTTCCTGACCAATTTTGAAAACACGGTTATAGTAGTGTCACATGACAGGCATTTCCTCAATCAGGTATGCACACAGATAGCAGACATAGATTATGCCAAGATACAGTTGTATGCCGGAAATTATGATTTCTGGTATGAGTCCAGTCAGCTTATTTTAAAACAGCGTAAGGAAGCAAACAGAAAGAAAGAAGAAAAGATAAAAGAACTCCAGGAGTTTATACAGAGATTCTCTGCTAATGCTTCAAAATCAAAGCAGGCTACATCCAGAAAAAGAGCTCTTGAAAAAATAGAACTGGATGATATAAGACCTTCAAGCAGAAAATACCCTTACGTGGATTTCAGACCTGAAAGAGAGATAGGAAATGAGGTCCTTGAGGTTAGCGGCATAGAAAAAAGTATAGACGGGACCAAAATGCTGGACAACATTTCTTTTATAGTAAATAAAGAAGATAAAATAGCTTTTGTTGGTTCCAATGAGCTTGCTACCACTTCATTTTTCCAGATATTGACAGAAAATGAAGAACCTGACGGAGGAAGTTTTAAGTGGGGAGTGACCACAAAGGTGGCTTATTTTCCCAAGGATATAGGAGCTCAGTTTACAGGAGACGAAACCATAGTGGAGTGGCTTACGCAGTTTTCACCTGACCCTGATCCTACATATGTAAGAGGCTTCCTGGGACGTATGCTTTTCCCCGGTGAAGACGGAGTGAAAAAAGTAAAGGTTTTGTCAGGAGGAGAAAAGGTAAGGGTACTTCTTTCCAGAATGATGATAGAAGGGGCTAATGTGCTTATTTTTGATGACCCGACCAATCACCTGGATATGGAATCCATCACTGCATTGAATAATGCACTTATCAAATTTAATGGTGTTGTTATCTTTACATCACATGACCACCAGTTTGTACAGACGGTGGCCAACAGGATCATGGAAATTATGCCGGACGGCTCTCTTGTAGATAAGATGACAACATACGATGAATATCTTGAGAGTGATGCATCAGCCCGTAAGAGACAGGGGACAAGTGTATCTCCGGAGGAGGACTGATTATTGCTAAAACTTCTTTATATTACTGAAGAAGTTTTTAGTTGATTATACATGCTAGACTTTGCAGAGGGGGAAACTTGATGGCACAGGGTAAAAGAACTCACAAGAGAAGCACAAAAGCTGTAAAAAGGAATAAAAGTAATGATTCCACAGTGATTACTATACTGGCATTTGTGATTCTGGTAGTACTCTGTCTGAGCAACTTTGGGTTAATGGGTATGGCCGGCCGCGGGATAAAGTGGCTGTTGTTCGGGATCATGGGTACCATGGGTTATATATTTCCGTTCCTGCTCTTCCTAAACATGATGTGGAGGGCGTGGAAGGACATGAGAAACAGCAAGGCAAAGGGCAAATTTGTCTGCGGATATATTTTGCTTATGCTTGTTGCTGCATTTTGGCAGCGGGTTATGCCCAGACCCTACATATATACATCGAATGTGGGGGACTTCTTTATGAACAGCGCCGTCACCAAAAACGGTGGAGGATTCATAGGCGGAGTTATAGTGAAAACCATGTCGCCTCTGGCTCTGGTGGGGACTATTATAGTCCTTTTGGCACTTATGGCTATTGTGGCCATCATTCTTCTTGAATGGCCGTGGCACGAGAGCAGAAGAAAAGGCGTCAGGGAAAAAGGCGCAGGAAAAACAAATACTGTACGGGAACCCCTTACGCCGGAAGAACGCCACAGAAGACGTCAGGAAAGGCTCAACATAAAAGAAGAGGGACGGATCAGAAGAGAGCAGCTTCGTCAGGAACGGGATATTGAAAGAGACAAGAGGGTTACTGCAAGAGACGAATTTAGAGAACAGAGTCGACAGCGCCGTCATGAGATGGAACTCAAAAAAATAGAAAGAGAAAAAGAACTTCTCAGGGAAAGAGGAGAGGTAAGAGAGCTTGAGGAAAGTCTTAAAAGAGCGGAAGGAGTTGACGCCAGTGCGGCCGGTCCCGTATCCAAAACCCTTAAAAGAGTGGCAAAAACAGTACACGGTATCGGAAGCTTCAGATACGGCAACGCTATCGCTAAGGGTGAGGCTCTTAAAGAAAATGGATTTGACCGGAATGCGGACAGGGAGATGATCCGTGGTACTGATACCGGTACTGATCAGGAATTTGAGCGCAGCTGTGATCAGGGTTATATCCCGCATCAGGAGCCGCCACAGGATACTTATCTGGATCCTGCAGATGAAGATGTTTTGCAGCAGGAAAATGTTGATGTAACTGTTGAACAGGAAAGGACCAGAGCCGGAGCCGGTGATGAAATACGACCGGAAAGAGAAAGGGTTCGGGGAGAAAGAAAAAAATCCCCTGAAAAAATGGAGAGGCAGGACAGACAGGAAGCTATTTACCATGAGGAGGCATCTGTTGTAAGGGACGGGGGGCATGATTATGTTTTTCCTCCCATGGATCTTCTAAATAAAGGTGCAGGCAGATCAAAGGGATTGAGTAACGATGTGCGTCTTACCGGAGAAAAACTCCTGCAGACTCTTAAAACTTTTGGTGTAAATGCGGAGATAACAAATATCAGTTCCGGTCCGACAGTTACAAGGTATGAGATACAACCCCAGATAGGAGTAAAGGTCAGCAAGATAACAGGTCTTGCTGACGACATAAAACTGAATCTGGCAGCAGAACAGATCAGGATAGAAGCTCCTATACCGGGAAAAGCGGCTATAGGTATTGAAATTCCCAACAACTCCGGACAGAGCGTTACATTGTATGAACTTCTGGCCAGTGAAGAGTTTCATAAAAGCAAATCTGCCATAACATTTGCAGTAGGAGAAGATATAACGGGGAATACGGTTGTGGCTGACATAGCAAAGATGCCGCATCTTCTTATAGCCGGACAGACCGGATCAGGAAAGTCCGTATGTATAAATGCTATTATAATGAGTATACTTTACAAGGCACGTCCCGATCAGGTAAAAATGATCATGGTGGATCCCAAACGAGTAGAACTGGGGGGGTATAATGGTATTCCGCATTTGCTTATACCTGTTATAACAAATCCTAAAAAGGCTTCCGGAGCTCTAAACTGGGCTGTAGCCGAGATGGATTCCAGATATGACAGATTTTCTGAGCTGGGAGTAAGAAATCTGGCCGGATACAATGAAAAAGTTAAAACTATGGATGATCCGGAATATCAGCCCATGCCACAGCTTCTGGTTATTATTGACGAGTTGGCGGATCTTATGATGGTGGCTCCCGGGGAGGTGGAGGCTGCCATAGTGCGACTCACCCAGCTGGCCAGGGCAGCAGGTATACATCTTATCATAGCTACCCAGAGACCATCGGTAAATGTAATAACGGGATTGATCAAAGCAAATGTACCTTCCAGAATTGCCTTTTCTGTTATGTCCCAGGTGGATTCCAGAACTATTCTGGATATGCAGGGGGCAGAAAAGCTTTTGGGTAAAGGAGATATGCTTTTTTATCCTACAGGCATACCAAAGCCGGTAAGAGTGCAGGGTGCATTTGTATCTGATGATGAGGTAAACAGAGTTGTAGAATTTTTAAAAGAACAAAACGAAGACAACTCAGAGGGTGAACCTGAACAAAAAGTAGAAGAGGATACCATAACAAGTGCACCGGCCAATTTCCCCGGAGGAGCATCGGATTCGTCCGAAGATGAAAGAGATCCTTATTTTGTTGAGGCGGGAAGATTTATCATAGAAAAAAACAAGGGTTCCATAGGGCTTTTGCAAAGAAACTTTAAAATAGGATTTAACAGAGCGGCAAGAATCATGGATCAGCTTTCCGACGCGGGAGTTGTAGGTGCCGAGGTTGGTACAAAGCCAAGGGAGATACTCATGACAGAGGAAGAGTTTGAAAACTTCCTGCGTAATGGATAACGAAACATACTGTTTATACTCAGAGAGGTTTATCATGGCAAAAAAAACAGAAAAAAAAGTATATAGCGATATAGAGATAGCGCAGGCGGCTGAACTTTGGCCTATTTGTGATGTGGCAAAAGAATTCGGCATAAATGAGGATGAGCTGGAGCAGTACGGTAAGTATAAGGCGAAGCTTTCAAGCAGCCTTGAAGAACGTCTGAAAGATAAAAAAGACGGAAAACTGGTTCTGGTTACAGCTATAAATCCCACGCCTGCAGGTGAAGGAAAAACCACCACGACTATAGGTCTTACGCAGGCATTGAACAAGATAGGGACCAAGGCAGTAGCGGCTCTCAGAGAGCCGTCTCTGGGACCTTGTTTTGGTATAAAGGGAGGAGCTGCCGGAGGCGGATACTCCCAGGTTGTCCCCATGGAAGATCTGAATCTGCATTTTACCGGAGATTTTCATGCTATCACATCAGCCAACAATCTTTTGGCAGCCATGATAGACAACCATATACATCACGGCAATGCACTCAGGATAGATACAAAGCGTATCATATGGAAGCGTTGTATGGACATGAATGACCGCGCCATCAGAGACATGGTCATAGGTTTGGGTTCAAAGGCCAACGGTCAGATAAGAGAGGATCATTTCACAATAACGGCTGCATCAGAAATTATGGCTATTTTTTGCATGGCAAAGGATATGGATGATCTTAAATCCAGAGTGGAGCGGATTATTGTTGCATATGATCTGGATGGTGATCCGGTGACTGCAAAAGACATAAAAGCGACGGGTGCCATAGCGGCTCTTCTTAAAGAAGCCATGCAGCCCAATATGATACAGACACTGGAGCATACTCCGGTACTTATACACGGCGGTCCCTTCGCGAATATAGCCCATGGATGTAATTCTGTCAGGGCTACAAGGCTGGCGCTCAAGCTTGGTGATGTATGTGTTACGGAAGCCGGTTTCGGTGCTGATCTCGGAGCTGAAAAGTTCATGGATATTAAGTGCAGAAAGTCAGGTCTTAAGCCTGATGCTGTAGTTATTGTAGCTACACTTCGTGCTCTCAGATACAACGGCGGTGTGGAAAAAGAAAATGTAAGTGAACCTGATCTTGAGGCTTTGAAAAAGGGGATAGTAAATCTTGATAAACACATAGAAAACATACAGAGATTCGGTGTTCCTGTTGTAGTGGCTCTCAATGCATTTACAACAGACACAAAGGAAGAGTATGATTTCGTTAAAAAGCATTGCGCACAAAAAGACTGTGAATTTGCAATTTCCAACGTTTGGGAAAAGGGTGGCGAAGGCGGAAAGGATCTGGCGCTTAAGGTTCTTGATATAATGGAAAACAGTAATAATGAGTTCCAGTTCCTTTATACGGAAGCACTTCCTCTTGAAGAAAAGATTAAGACAATAGCAAGGGAAATGTACGGAGCAGATGGCGTAGAATTTGAAGGCGACAGTGCAAAGAATTTAAAACAGATCACAAAAATGGGCTTTGGACATCTCCCGGTATGTATGGCAAAGACACAGTACAGTCTTTCCGATGACGCTTCCAAACTTGGAAGACCTTCAGGGTTTAAGATACATGTAAGAGATGTATATGTAAGTGCCGGAGCAGGATTTGTGGTTGTTCTTACAGGAAAGATACTTACAATGCCAGGACTTCCTTCGGTGCCCGCAGCACAAAACATAGACTACGACGGAAAGACCGGAAAAATATCAGGATTGTTCTAAGCATTTTTATGGAGGAACCATTGAAATATGTATGCTGATATCATAATTGGTTTGTCAAGCAGACAACTGGATAAAACATTTCAATACAGGGTTCCTGCCGGTATGGAGAAGGATTTGTATCCGGGCTGTGTGGTGAATGTTCCTTTCGGAAGAGGAGCCAGACAGGAAAAGGGATATGTGGTTTCTTTTTCTCATGAACCGGCTATAGATCCGGCTCTTATAAAAGATATATCAGGTATAGAGCTGGGCAAAATGCCCGCCCAGGGAAGAATGATAGGTATAGCCGCATGGATGAGAGACAGATACGGCGGAACCCTGGGGCGTTGTATAAAAACGGTTATGCCTGTCAATGAAAGTGTCAGAAAAAAAGAAAAAAAGACCCTTGTTGTATCTCCTGAGAAAGAAAAGGTAGAGGGATATCTGGAACGCATGAAAAAGAAAAATGCGAAGGCAAGGGTCAGGCTTCTTGAAGCAGTAATTGCTGCAGGCAGTCTTGACTATGACACGGCAAGGAAAGAATGCGGCATCACGTCCAAAACTGTTGCAGAGCTTGAAATGTCAGGGGTAATAAATGTTGAGAGTAATATAAGCTTTCGAAATCCGGCAGCTTATAAAAAATCAGACGACAAACATTTACACCGGATCGGTTTAAATGCAGCCCAGCAAAAAGTTGTGGATACAGTAGTTACGGACTTTTCCTCGGGGATCAGATTGACATATCTGCTTCATGGGGTTACCGGCAGCGGGAAGACACTTTGTTATATAGAAATAATAGATGCAGTGGTAAAGAGTGGGAAGCAGGCAATAGTCCTTATTCCTGAAATAGCTCTTACCATGCAGACTGTCAGTCGTTTTCGTGAGCGTTTCGGTGACAGGGTTTCTATTATGAACTCCAGGATGAGTAAAGGAGAACGCCACGACCAGTTTATAAGAGCAGCTAACGGGGACATAGATGTAATGATCGGTCCCCGTTCCGCATTATTTACACCCTTTGACGAGTTGGGCATTATAGTAATAGATGAGGAACATGAGGAATCCTACAAAAGTGAAAATGTGCCTAAGTATCATGCCAGAGATGTGGCTGTCTATATGGCCGGAAAGGAAAATGCCAGCATTGTTTTGGGCTCGGCCACACCGTCACTGGAATCATATTACAGAGCCATAAATGGTGAATACCGTCTCTTGAGCCTTAAAGACAGAGCGGCCGGACAGAGCATGCCGGAAGTGTACATAGAGGACATGAGGCAGGAACTCAGAGCCGGAAACAAGCAGATTTTTTCCAGAAAACTTATGACTGCCATAAAAAAACGTCTTCAGGCCGGAGAACAAACCATGCTCTTTATAAACAAAAGAGGTTTTGCCGGATTTATATCCTGCAGAAGCTGTGGTCATGTTTTCAAATGTCCTCACTGTGATATCTCCAAAACATACCACAAAAATAATAATAAACTTATCTGCCACTACTGCGGTCACGAAGAAGAGATGCCGGGTGTCTGTCCTGTTTGCGGTTCTCCTTATATAGCATCTTTGAGAGCCGGTACGCAGCAGATAGAAGAAAAAGTGAAGAAGCTTTTTCCCGAAGCAGTAACACTTAGAATGGACAGGGACACCACTTCCGGAAAGGAAGGACATACAAAGGTGTTGGCTGAATTTTCCGGGGGAAATGCTGACATACTCATAGGTACACAGATGATCGTGAAAGGGCACGATTTTCCGAATGTTACTCTTGTGGCGGCGATAATGGCAGATATGTCGCTAAATACAGGAGATTATAAAGCTACAGAGCGAACCTTTCAGCTTTTGGCTCAGGCAGCGGGCAGAGCAGGAAGGGGCAGCAAGCCCGGAGAAATGTTTATACAGACGTATATGCCGGAGGCTTATAGTCTTACATATGCTGCAAAGCATGATTATGAGGGATTTTATCGTGAAGAGATGGGATTTCGCCGCATGATGTGCTATCCGCCTGTATGGAACATGCTCATTGTACAATTTCTGAACAGAGATGCTGAGATGCTAAAAAAAGCTATAGACAGCCTGAGCTTGGCAGTGCAGTCACCGAAAGGTGTTTTGTTTGACGGTGGTTCGCAGGCGGGAGACGTGCAGATACTGGGTCCTTCAAAAGACGGCATATATAAGCTGGATGACGAGTACAGATTTGTAATGTACATAAAAGGTGAAAAAGATGAGGATATTTCCGGATTTAAGAAAAAGATAGAAAAGTTTGTATCCTCAGATCCTTTGTTTTCACAGATAATCGTGCAGTTTGACAGGGCATAATTTTAAAACAAAGTATTTTGTCATTGTATAAAAATATGATATAATATCACACACATTTTTTAGGAGGGGGTATTATGGCCACCAGAAATATTAGAACACTGGGAGATGAGCTTCTCAGGAAAAAATCCAGGGAAGTCGAGGAGATGACTCCCAGAATAAAAGAACTGATAGACGACATGTTTGATACCATGTATGAAGCAGACGGGGTAGGGCTGGCAGCACCTCAGGTTGGGGTACTTCGCCGTGTGATCGTCATAGATGTAGGCGGAAAGAAAAAAGCGCCCATATGTCTGATAAATCCTGTTATTGAACTGCAGGAAGGAAGTCAGATCACAAGTGAGGGATGCCTTTCGGTGCCGGAGATATCAGGCAAAGTTGAGAGGCCCGACCATGTGATAGTAAAAGGGCGTGACAGAAATTTTAAAGAAATAACCATAGAGGCAAAGGATCTTTTAGCAAAGGCACTTATGCACGAGATGGATCATCTGGACGGGATCATGTTTGTGGACAGAATGATAGAAGAAGACAAACCTGAAAAAGAAGAAGCCGATAAAAAAGGGTTATGATATATGAAGACTATTTTTATGGGGACACCTGATTTTGCGGTGGCCACACTGGAAGCCCTGGTTCAAGAGGGGCATGAAATAGCAGCTGTTGTAACGCAGCCCGACAAAGCTGTGGGGAGAAGCAAAGCACTAAAGCCTTCACCGGTCAAGGCAAGAGCGACGGAGCTTAATATACCGGTACTTCAGCCTGAAAAGGCGGCAGATCCGGAGTTTATTGAAAAAATAAAGAGCCTGTCGCCAGAGGTGATAGTGGTGGTGGCTTTTGGGCAGATTTTACCGCCGGCGCTGCTTCAGATACCGCCTCTGGGATGCGTAAATGTACATGCGTCTCTTTTGCCTTTGTACAGAGGGGCTGCTCCCATTCAACAGGCTGTAATAAACGGAGATGAGTATTCCGGGGTCACGACCATGCTCATGGGAGAAGGACTTGATACCGGAGATATCCTTATGACGGAAAAAGTCAGGCTGGAAAGCAAAGAAACAGGAGGCAGTCTTTTTGAAAAACTGAGTACAGTGGGTGCGGATCTTCTTATCAGGACTCTCGACGGCTTGGAAAAGGGTGAAATAATCCCGGTTCCCCAGGATGAAAGCAAGGCTTCTTATGTGAGGATGTTGAGCAAGTCATCAGGTCTTCTGACATTTGAAAAAAGTCCCCGGGAGACAGAATGTCTTATACGTGGATTGAATCCATGGCCGGGAGCATATACATTTCTGGCGGGAAAAAAATTATCCCTGTGGGATGCTGACATAGGCGGTACCGAAAGTGCGTCCTCAGGGGTGCCGGGTACTGTTGTTACAACAGGAAAAGATTATTTCAGTGTAGTGTGCGGGGATGGGATTCTCGATATTAAAGAAGTACAACTGGAAGGAAAAAAACGTATGAAGGTGTCGGATTTTCTAAATGGCACCAGGCTGAATCCCGGAGATGTTCTGGGGCGATAGGAGGTGGCCTATGTATTACTGGGGAAATTCCATGTATAACAGCTATTATATTGTTATGATAGCAGCATTTGTCATAACTCTTATAGCGCAGATCAGAGTCAAAACGACATTTAATAAATATTCTACGGTTTTTTCATCAACAGGGATGACGGGAGCTATGACTGCGGCCAATCTCCTGGCGTCCCAGGGAATAGGGAATGTGGCCATAGGAAGAGTGCAGGGTTCTCTTACAGATCACTACAACCCGTCTAACAAGACGCTTGGACTGTCCGAGCCGGTTTATGACAAAACATCGCTTTCAGCCATAGCGGTGGCGGCTCATGAGTGCGGACACGCCATGCAGCATGCCTTCGGGTACGGACCTCTTGCACTGCGTACGGCCATTGTACCCATAGCCAGTTTCAGTTCCAGATTTTCATGGATATTCTTAATAATCGGACTTTTTTATTATTCAACCGTAGGTTCGATATTCCTTCGCATAGGCATTATTATGTTTAGTGCAGCGGTTTTATTCCAGCTTATTACACTGCCGGTAGAAATAAATGCCTCACGGCGGGCGCTGGTACTTCTTGAGCAAAACGGGATACTGACACCACAGGAAAATAAAGGGGCAAAGGCAGTACTCAGAGCAGCCTCCATGACATATGTTGCAGCGGCAAGTGCATCTATTTTACAGCTTTTAAGATTAATAGCCATTGCCAGAAGCAGACGGTGAAAAAAATGGAAAATAATATAAATGAAAGAGCAGTAGCTCTTCAGATCATTTTAAAAACAGTAAAAGAAAAGGAGCCTATAAACACAGCTCTCAGTCGTATAACAGGCGCGCGAAATACTTTTGAAAAAAGGTCGCGCGCCTTTATCACGCAGTTGGTATACGGAACACTGGAAAATTTTATGCTTGCCGACCACCTTATAGGAAAGTACAGCAGTGTACCTGTAAAAAAGCTTCATAAAGAAATAAAGGTAATATTGGAAATGGCGGTATACCAGCTGGTGTTTTTAAAGAACATACCTGTATCTGCCGTTTGTGATGAATCGGTAAAGCTGGCAGGAAAAATATTCAGAGGAAGATTCAAAGGCTTTGTAAATGCAGTTTTAAGGTCTGTTATCAGTTCGGGAATACCTGAGGCAGAAGAAATTCCCGGGGTATCCTTTGGTGAAGAACCTTTAAAATTCATTTCCATAAGGTATTCTATTCCTGAATGGATAGTAAAGATGTGGGCGGAACAGATGGCTCCGGAAGACATGCTGGAGATGGTCCGGAATATGCGGGAAAGTAAAGGGTTCTACATAAGATGCAATACCTTTCTTTCTGATACCGAAAGCATAAGAGCCGGGTTGGAGAAGGAAGGGGTTTCTTTTGATGATGTTTTAAAAAAAGATACGGAAAAGCTTCCGGAATATATCCTGAAAGTATGTGGCCTGGACAGTTTTGCAGGTCTTGACAGTTTTAGGAAGGGTATGTTTTATGTACAGGATATCAGTTCGGTCTTATCCGGTCTTATGTACGACATCGTTGAAGGAGACAGGATTCTTGATATATGTGCAGCTCCCGGCGGAAAAAGCATAAATGCAGCACTTATTTTAAAAGAAAAAGAAAAAGACTGCAATAATTCCGGATCCGGCAGGGGAACGGTTTTAAGCTGTGATATTTCGGAAAAAAAACTGGAGCTTATAAGAGAAAATGCAGATCGCCTCAGACTGGATAATATCAGCCTTAAGAAAAATGACGGACGTATATTTGACCCTTCCATGGAGGAAGGTTTTGATATAGTGATAGCTGATGTACCATGTTCGGGGCTGGGAATAATCGGAAAAAAACCGGATATAGTGCTAAATGCATCTTCTGAAAAGATAAAAGAACTTATCAATATACAAAGAGGCATACTTTGTAATGCCTACAGATATGTAAAACCGGGAGGCAGGCTTATCTTTTCCACATGTACCGTAAACAAAGATGAAAACGAAGAAAATGTCAGCTTTCTCGAAAAGAAATTTAAAACCGTATGTAAGGTAAAAAGGCAGATATTACCCGGTATTGACGGTGATACAGATGGTTTTTTTACTGCGGTATTTGAAAAATAGGGTAGATTTGTTGTATAATGCACTTTGTATGACTAAAACAGGACAAACAATGGAAAAAAGTGATTCTGTAAAACAATACGATACTGCCGGCAGACCGGATCTTAAGTCTATGTCCATAGAAGAGTTAAAAGGACTTCTTACGGATATGGGAGAAAAAAGTTTCCGGGCTTCACAGCTTTTTAAGTGGATGCATTCAGAGCTGGAGAGTGACATTGACCACATGACAGATCTGCCAAAGTCTCTTAGGGAAAAGCTAAAGGAGACATGTACGTATACTGTTATAAAACAGGTCAGAGAGCAGGTGTCAAAAATAGACGGCACCAGAAAGTATCTTTGGGAGCTTGATGACGGCAACCGCATAGAAAGTGTGCGTATGGGATACAGGCACGGCAGCTCGGTCTGTATATCTTCCCAGGCAGGATGTGCTATGGGATGTGCCTTTTGTGCCTCAGCCATAGGAGGTTTGGACAGAAGCCTTACTCCTGCAGAGATGTTGGAACAGGTGTACCGCATCAGTGCCATAGATGGCGAGCGTGTGAAAAATGTGGTGGTTATGGGCTCGGGAGAGCCTTTTGCCAATACGGACAATCTCATAAAATTCTTAAGGCTTATAAATGATGAAAAAGGCCTTGGGATGAGCCTGAGAAATGTCACAGTATCCACTTGCGGGATAGTTCCTGAAATGTACAGGTTTGCGCAGGAAGGTCTTCCTGTCACGCTGGCAGTGTCCCTTCATGCACCGGATGATACCATTAGAAAAAAACTTATGCCGGTAGCATCTAAGTACCCTTACGATACGCTTATGAAAGCCTGTAAGGACTATTTTGAAAAAACCGGTCGGCGTATCACATTTGAATATGCCCTGATAAATGGTGTAAATGATTCACCGGAATGTGCCGATATGCTGGCGAAAAAAATAAAAAATCTGAATTGCCATGTAAATATAATAAATATAAATCCCATAAAAGAACGGTTATTTACCAAAACGGGAGAAAAACAAGCGGAAGTATTCAGAAAAAAACTTGAAAAAAATCTGATAAATGTTACTATTAGGAGAGCATTGGGGCAGGATATAGACGGAGCCTGCGGACAATTAAGAAGGAGATTTCCTTATAATGAAAGTTCAAGCGATCACTGACCCGGGACTGGTACGAAGTTCCAATCAGGATTATTGTTATTTTACAAAAGACCCTATAGGTGCACTGCCGAATCTGTTTATAGTGGCCGACGGCATGGGAGGGCATAATGCCGGAGACTATGCGTCCAGATTTACGGTAGAGACTTTTGCACAGCTGGTTAAGTCTTATGACTATGTAGATACTGTCACCATACTCATGGAGGCGGTGACAGAGGTAAACAGGCTTCTTCTGGAAAAATCATCACAACTGCCTGAACTTGAGGGTATGGGTACTACACTTGTGGCAGCCACCGTAGAAGACAACATACTTAAGGTGGCCAATGTGGGTGACAGCAGGCTTTATCTCATAGGAGATGATATTTGCCAGATAACAAGAGATCATTCTCTTGTGGAGGAGATGGTGCTTAGGGGACAGCTGGACAAAGATGAAGCCAGAACCCACGTAAACAAAAACATCATCACCAGAGCTATAGGCGCCGGGAGTGAAGTTGTTCCGGAGATTTTTTCCGTAGACCTCGATCCGGGGGCGCGCATACTTATATGCACGGACGGCCTTACCAATATGCTGGACGATGTCAGGATAGAGCATATAGTGAAGTCTGAAAAAGACGTTGATAAAGCAACCATGAGATTGGTGAACGAGGCAAATGAAGCAGGGGGCAAGGATAATATAACCGCGATGTTGATTGATCCGGAGATTGAAAGGTAATCATTATGTTGAACAAAGGTACAGTCTTAACGGGCAGATATGAGATTATAGAGCGTATCGGTACAGGCGGCATGGCCGACGTGTACAAGGCGCTTGATAACAAACTGAACCGCTATGTGGCGATAAAAGTTTTAAAAAGAGAATTCAGAGAGGACGAGCAGTTTGTAGCAAAGTTTCGTCAGGAAGCCAGAGCTGTGGCGGGCTTGTCTCATCCGAATATCGTAAGTGTATATGATGTCGGAAGTGACGATGCGGTTCAGTATATAGTTCTGGAGCTGGTGGAAGGTATAACCCTTAAGAAATACATCGAGAAAAAGGGACATTTACCTTTTAAGGAAGCGGTGAGTATAGCTATACAGGTGGCAAACGGCATGGAAGCTGCTCATGCCCACCATATAGTACACAGGGATATAAAACCGCAAAATATCATTATCTCCAAAGAGGGCAAGGTAAAAGTTACGGATTTCGGTATAGCCAAGGCTACCCAGTCAAGCACGACAACGGTAAGTACGGCTCAGATGGGATCTGTTCATTACATGTCGCCTGAACAGGCAAGAGGCGGATATTCCGATGAGAGAAGTGATATTTACTCATTTGGTATAACTCTTTTTGAGATGCTTACGGGTGATGTTCCTTTTGACGGCGATTCGACCGTGGCAGTGGCAGTACACCATATACAGGATGAGATCATTCCGCCATCGCAAAAGATGTCGGGTATTCCTGTGAGTCTGGACAAGATAGTACAAAAATGTACTAAAAAGAAGGTGGATGCAAGATATCAGAATGCAGATGAGCTTATAGCCGATCTAAAGAGAGCACTGATAAATCCCGATACCGATTTTGTTACACCGCTTCCCGGTGCCACCCAGGCCGGAGCAGAGGAGGTGCAGGCTCAGACCACATCCAAAGAGCAGTCCGGTAATGAAGGCGATGCCACAACGGATATTTCAGATCATACGGGATTTGTTGAAGAAACGGAAAAGAAAAAAAATCCCAGGTTTGACCGTATGCTGAAGTGGATCGGTATAGGAATAGCTGCGGCTCTGGCGCTGGTTATTATATTCTTTAGTATCAGATTTTTCGCGGGACCGCCGGCGGATACTACAGAGACTGTAGAGACTTTGAAGGTACCTGATGTTATAGGCAAGACTAAGGATGAGGCAGAAGCGGCTCTTAAAGATGCAGGTTTCATCATTGACCTTACTGAGTGGGATAAGGGCGGTTCTGATCTGGATGAGGTAGGACAGCAGGATCCCGTTAGCGGAACCATGAAAGAAAAGGGCAGCAAGGTGAAGGTTCTTCGTGCAGTTCCCACCACTGCTCCCGAAAAGAGTAAGGAACTTCCTGATCTGGCCGGCAAGACTGAGGATGAAGCTATAAAGATGCTAAACGACCTTAAGGAAGACGGATATGAGCTTGATTACAATATAAGCTACGAGTACAATGGCGAAGTACCTTTCGGCAATGTAATAAGCACATCACCCAAGGCCGGTGAAAATGTAAAGAACGGCCGCACGATCAATATCCTTATAAGCCGTGGCGGTGAGCGTGTTGAAGTGCCCAATCTGGCCAATATGACACTCAGCCAGGTAGAAGGTGCTCTGGACAGCGCAGGGCTTAAGTATACATACTCCGGAAGTGAGTGGGGTGTGGTAGATACCCAGAAGCCTGTTGCGGGAACGAGCGTAGAGATAGGTTCCACGGTTGAGATCGTTATGAAAGCAAGACCTACGACTACCACAACTACAACTGCAGAGCCTACTACTACATCTGATTCCAATTCCGTAAGCGTACCCATAGTTGTTCGTATACCTCTTGATTCAGCTATCGAAAAGCTTGAAGCGGCAGGACTAAGTTACACAGTAAGGGAAGTAAGTGATGCCCAGGGTACGGTTGGTAATGTTGTATACCAGTCACCCAATGCCGGAACCATAGTTGAAAAGGGTGGTACGGTCAATCTGACAGTAAAGGTAGAGCCTCAGGAGACTACAGCTCAGGAAGCACAGTCTGATTCCGGAGAGAGCAATGAGTGATAATGGTAAGATAATTAAAGGAATAGCAGGTTTTTATTATGTACACTGCACAGGAAAAGGCCTTTTCGAATGCAAAGCGAAAGGCCTTTTTCGCAATATTGGGATCAAACCGCTGGTCGGTGACAATGTGGAATTTGACATCACAGACAGTGAGGAAAAAAAGGGAAATATTACATTCCTGCTGCCACGGAAAAATTCTATAATCCGACCGGCGTGTGCCAATATAGACAGGGCAGTGGTAATAATGTCTCTTTCCAGACCAAAGATTAACTATACACTTCTGGATAAAATACTTATTTTTTTTGAATATCATGAAATTCCCGTGGTTATGTGTTTTAACAAAACTGATGAATCCTCAAAAGAAGAAATGGACTGCGTGAAGAAGAGATTTGAAAAAAGCGGTACTGAGATTATTTTCACCAGTGCGGCCGGGGATGGAAATGCTGCCAAAGAGCTGAAAAAAGTATTAAAGGGAAAGACATCCATCCTGACGGGGCCTTCCGGTGTGGGAAAGTCGTCCCTTCTGAATTGTATATTGCCGGAGGCAGTTTCGGAAACGGGAGATATAAGCCGCATCGGAAGAGGACGTCATACCACAAGACATTCTGAAATATTTAAAATAGACGATGATACCTTCGTAATGGATACGCCGGGATACACATCCCTGGAACTTCCGGAGATAGATGCTGTGGATTTGAAATATTATTATCCTGAATTCACATCTTTTGAAGGACGATGCCGTTTTGACATGTGTACTCATATACATGAGCCGGGCTGTGCCGTAAAGCAGGCGGTAGAAGACGGAGAAATAAACAGGTGGCGATATGAAAGCTACAAGGGATTTTTTGAGATCCTGTCAGATAAGCAAAAACGATGATTATTTAAGGAGAGGGATATGGCGATACTTGCACCTTCCATTCTTTCAGCAGATTTTGCAAAGCTGGGAGAGGAAATACGTAAAACAGACGAAGCGGGAGCTGATTACATACATATAGATGTAATGGACGGACTTTTCGTGCCCAGTATATCATTTGGCATGCCTGTCATAAAGTCAGTAAGAAAGACCACCCAAAAGCCTTTCGATGTACATCTTATGATAAATGAGCCTATAAGATATATTAAAGAATTTAAAGAGTCCGGAGCGGATATATTAAATGTACATGTGGAAGCCTGCTCTGATGTGGAAGCAACGCTTAAGGCTATTAGAGCAGAGGGCATGAAGCCGGCCATTACCCTAAAGCCTGCTACGCCCGTGTCAGAGGTGGAGCCTTATCTTTCTATGGTAGACATGGTTCTGGTAATGAGTGTCGAGCCGGGCTTCGGGGGGCAGAAACTTATACCTGAGACAGTGGAAAAGGTAAGACAGCTTAGGAAGATCATAGATGATCAATATCCCGGAGTTCTGATAGAAATAGATGGTGGTATAAATTTTGTAAATGTCAGTGATATAGTAGAAGCCGGTGCAGATGTAATAGTGGCGGGTTCTGCGGTCTTCGGAAGCAACACGGAGGAAATGACAAAAAAATTTAAATCCATAATATAACAAAAAAAACAGCCACTCGGGCTGTTTTTTTTATACGTTGAAACGGAATAATATAACGTCACCGTCCTGTACCACGTATTCCTTTCCTTCCATGCGTACCAGACCTTTTTCTTTTGCTGCGTGAAGAGAACCGCTGTCCAGAAGCTCTTTCCAGTTTACCACCTCGGCCTTAATAAAACCTCTTTCAAAGTCGGTGTGGATCTTTCCGGCAGCCTGGGGGGCCTTTGTGCCTTTAGTGATAGTCCAGGCTCTTGTCTCAGTCTCACCGGCTGTAAGATAGCTTATAAGCCCCAGGAGTTTGTAGCTGGCTGCGATCATCTTGTCCAGGCCGGATTCTTTTAATCCCAGATCATCCAAAAACAGCTGCTTTTCTTCATCATCCAGATCGGACATTTCAGCTTCTATCTGGGCACATACCACATACACCTCGCTGTCGGTTTCTTTGGCATACTCACGTACCTTCTGTACGTAAGGGTTGTTGGCGCCGTCATCAGAAAGATGATCATCGGAAACGTTGGTGGCATATATAACCGGTTTAGCGGTAAGGAGGTTGTATTCCTTCATGTACTCGGAAGTTTCATCATCCAGTTCGTAATTTTTAGCCAAAGCACCACTTTCAAGATGCTCTATCATCTTTTTAATAAATTCCACTTCTTTAGCAACTTCTTTATTACTCATGGCAAGCTTCTTCTGCTTGGAAAGTCTTTTTTCCAGAACCTCCATATCGGAAAAAATAAGCTCCATATTTATGGTCTCTATATCCCTGAGCGGATCTATGCTTCCTTCCACATGTACGATATTACTGTCTTCAAAACAACGTACTACATGAACGATAGCATCCACCTCTCTGATATTGCCAAGGAACTGATTTCCGAGGCCTTCACCTTTAGAAGCGCCCTTTACCAGACCTGCTATATCAACGAATTCTATAACTGCCGGAGTTACCTTTGCAGAATTGTAAAGGGCAGCCAGTTTGTCCAGGCGCTCATCCGGGACAGGTACAACCCCCACATTGGGATCTATTGTACAAAAAGGATAATTGGCGGCATCGGCGCCGGCCTTGGTGAGAGAATTAAAAAGAGTGCTCTTACCCACGTTGGGTAAGCCTACGATTCCGAGTTTCATATATTTTATAAACCTCCTGAGTTCATACGTTTTCAAACATTCTACCACATTTTCCCAAAAAGTGACAGAGCAGTAACACAACGATCGGACAAGAAGCCATAACACAAGCGCCACACCCCGGTCGTCATTATCAGAAAGCCGTGTATGAATACTAAATTTTCGACGTCAAGCGGCAGCGTGGAGAAAAT
>CAMOUW010000021.1 GCA_946626755.1 uncultured Clostridia bacterium | reverse complement strand
TCACCGGAGATTATGAAAAGGGGAAAAACAAGGACAGGAGAACAAAAAGAGAGGCTTATGAAAGGATGTCAGAGACTTTTTCTCAGATCAATAACGGAATGAGTGAACCTGAGGGATACACTAGATTTGGTGAAGCCTGCGGTATCAGGGAGTACAAGAAACTGGGTTCTTATCTGAGTGAATATGTCAGAAAGGGAACAGGAGACCTTAAGAAGCTTTTGCACGCCGAGGCGCAGGAAAGCTTTACAAGACGTAAGGCTATGATAAAGGTTAAAGCGGAAGAAGCAGGCACAAGGCTTTTATTTCCCATGATCATGATGCTGGGGGTTGTTATGGCAGTGGTCATGCTTCCTGCCATGAGGTCCTTTTCATTTTAGGAATTAATTGTCAAAGCTGTTTTAGATATGTTTATGCGGTGAAAAGGGGATTTTTTTTGAAAAAATAATGTGACTAAAAATAGGACTAAAAATAGGATTTAAGGAGGATAGGTTTATGCCTTTAATTATTTGCGATATTAAGGAAAAAATAACAGATAAAGTGAAGAACCACTTTCGGAATCTCTTACGCAGGGAGGACGGAATGGGAGTTGTTGAGATCATTCTTATTACAATTGTTCTTATTACACTGGTTATAGTGTTCAAGGGCCAGCTTTCTTCGCTGGTAAATACCATTCTCGGAAAGATGTCCAGACAGGCCAATACTATATGATGAAGGTTTTTAAAAGGGAAATAAGAGTCGCTCTGTTATATCTGATAAAACGGGGATTAAAAAAAGAAGCGGGTGGAGGAGTGACGATATTTGCCGCACTTATCTTTATGGTGGTGTGTTCCCTTACTATAGTTCTGATCAGATCGGCGGTATTTATTGCAACTGTGGCAAGGATAGATTCTTCATGTGCACTGGCGTCAGAGTCGGCCTTTGCAGGGTATTCCAATAAAGTATTTGATAAATACGGGATATTTGTGCTGAGGGACAGTGCCGGTGCGTTCAAAAGGGCGGATGAGACTCTGCGTTACAATATGGCGGACAGCCCGGCACATTTGCAGCAGACATTTATAACCGGTCAGACGTTTATGACAGACAACGGTGGTGAGCCTTTTTATGACCAGGTGACGGATTATATGATGGTTGAAGGAACTGCAGAGTCTGTTATGGATGTTTTCGGAGAGCTTAAAGACTCAAAAAAGATAGAGTCAGTAGAAAACATAGGAAAGATGGGCGATAAATTTTCAAAGATAGCCGATGAAAATCTGGACAACGACGGTATGTGGCAAAGGATCAACGATTTGTCTGACGGTCTGGGGGAAAGTAAAAAAACATCTGCAGGAGATGACGGCGTTTTTGATGGTATGAAAAGAGAGTTAGACAAGGGAGTGGCGGAAGCTATAGAGGCGGCCAAAACTCCGATTGATCCGGAGGATGTGCCGGATGACAGGGAAAGCAGGAATCTTTTCTCGGCTTTCAGGAACATTCAAAAGATCTTAACGGGAAAGGTGACTTCCCTTGTGCTCACTGATGAAAGTGTATCAGGAAAAAAAGCAGACACATCCGGCTGGGCTCCCAACATACCGGGAAACATAGACTCGCGTGATCCGGCAAAAGACCTGGCATTCAATGAATATCTTTTTTTGAAATTTGATTCTTATACGGATATAGGAGGCGTGACTGGTGCCAATAAACCTGACTATGAGCTGGAGTATATTCTGAACGGAAAATTAGGTGACAGAGAAAATATAGACGAAACCATGTCGAAAATCCTGGCATTGCGCCACGGGCTGAACATGCTGTGGCTGATCACAAATCCGGAAAAAAGTGCAGAGGCGGAGGCGCTTGCTGCGGGAATGTTTGCATTCACGCTTAATCCTTTGATCATAAAAGCGGGTAAATATGCGGTGATGGCAGCGTGGAGTTACGGTGAGTCCATATGCGACCTGAAGCTTTTGTATACAGGCAAAAAAGTGCCGGTATATAAAAATGAGAACACATGGAGTCTGAGCCTTGGCGGACTGCTTAAAGGAAGTCTGGATCCTGAGGCGTCAAAAGGAAATGAAGGACAAAATTATGAAATGTATCTGAGGCTTTTGCTGAGTTTTGTGCCGTCAGGTACGAGGACAGCCAGAGCTATGGATGTTATAGAGATGAATATGAAAAACATGGGAGACAGAGATTTCAGAATGAGGGAGTGCATTTTTTCCCAGGTTCTGAATGCAAAATTTACCCTGCCCTACGGAGGAAGAGACTACTCTGCCGGATATGAATGTGCATATTCCGGAAATATGGTTACGCTCCGGAGCATGTAGTAATGCCCAGGTACATTATGAAGGTAAGTGCTGCAGAGATAAAAGCAGATTAAGAGACAAGCAGATAAACAGGGAAGAAAAGATAATGGAGATTTACAGAAACAAAAATAATTTGAATAACAAAATAAGAAGGATAGCAGCCGTAAAAAGTTTTCAAAAAAGAGGTCATTTCTGTCTTTCATTGTCTCTTAGGGCTTCTATGACAGTGGAGGCAGCTCTGGTCATACCTTTGTGGGTGATGGCTATTATGGTGCTTATAAGTATCATGATACTTACAGGGATAAAAATGAGGACAAGGCAGGCGGTCTGCGAAGGATTACGAAGCGTCAGTTCCCTGCCTTTTTCTCTGGAAAGAGGCGGTTCAGCCCTAAATATGTCTGCAATGAAAGCAGTAAGCCTTGCATCTTTGTACAGGGAGACAAAAGGAGAACTTTCAGGTGTGGGTATCCTTGATGAAAGAGTGGCGGGAGGCAGCGGGGGAGTGCTGCTTATACCGGAGGACTTCCTGTCCGGTGGTGCTGACATGAGCGTAAAGGTTGTATATAACGCAAAAATGCCCATGGCTTTTTTCACCGGCGGGCTTATACATGTAGAGCAAAAGATAAAAAACTATGCCTGGCTCGGAGATGAGTATATGGGCGGAGGACATAGGGAAAAGATGGTATATATCACGCCGCACGGGAGTGTTTATCACGAGGATATAAACTGTACATATCTGAGACCCAGAGTGTCTGTGATCACTGTTGCACAGGTGCCGTCAAAAAGAAATGCCTCGGGTGAAAAATACAGAGCCTGCGAGGCATGTGTTAAATACGGTATTTCTACGGGAATGTCAGTGTTTATTACAGACTACGGTAACCGTTATCACATAAACGGAAGCTGTGTAAAGATAAAACACGATGTTATATCCATTCCTCTGTCCCAGGCGGGGGGAAGGCACAAATGTATGAAAGAGGAGGGCAAGGGGCTTATAAAGCCTAAATAAAAATGATAGAGATAAATATAAAATTTTTGGTAATGCTTTGCGGAGTGGCTGTTTTGGGAATAGTGGATATCAGGAAGAAAAATATACCTGTAGCGGCTATCGGAGCTCTTCTTGGTTTCGGGGTGACCTGGAATATTATTACAGGCGAACAGATATGGTGGCAGATGATATTCGGGGTTCTGCCGGCAGCGGTATTGATACCTCTGAAATTGTTTGTAAAACTGAATATAGGTGCGGGAGATATCGGGCTTCTTATGATGCTTGGAGCTTCATTTGGAGCCGAAGGTGCGGTCAGTATAATGCTGCTTGCTTCACTGATATGTCTGGTGAGTCTGGCTGTTTTGTGGCTTATAAAAAAATTAAAAAAGGGAGTTTTGATCCCGTTTGTGCCATTTATAGGAGCAGGCTTATGCGTTACCGGGCTGGCAGGATAAAACTATAGATTCATGAAAAAAACAGGAGAAAAAAAGTGGGAAAGAATTTATTGGCACGAAGGACAGCGTGGAAATGGATCCATATGAGGGCCGGAGCTTCATTTACAGTAGAAAGTGCGGTTATTATACCGGTATTCACATTTATCATTCTGGCTATGACAGCCTGTGGATTTTACGTAAGAAACGCAGTGATGATAAAGGCTCTGACTATAAGGCAGGCGACAAGGCTTGGGCAGCTTACTGACAGAGAGCCTGACGCCGAAGCGCTGGCGGCTGCGGGAAACAGTCTGAAGGATTCAATAAAGTCTCAGGGTGTATTTTTAAAAGATGTATCTGCCTCCGCCTGTTTTATCGGTGACGGAAAAATACGTCTGGATGTATATGCCAGACCTTCTTACAACGTAGGCGGATTTTCAGTGCCGGGCAATATCACATATACATACATAGAGAAAATGAACAATCCCGCTATGGAGCTGAGAAAGTGGCATGCAATGAAAGGGATTTTACATAACAGCTGATGGATCAGAAAGAAAGGAGTAGAAAAATGGGATTTTTAGGGAGATTTAAAGGCGATATGATGAGGGAAAACAACAGAGAGTACCTTGTTATATCAGTAAATGACAGTGAAGGTGATTATACGGAAAGAATGATAGCAAGAAACAGGATAGAAGGGCTTTTGCCATTTTCCAGAAGAGAAATGAACGGAGAAATTTTTTATTATTATGACATTACAGGCAAAAAAGTGTTTTCAGGCATGTTTGACAGTGAAAATGATATGATGGAACGTACGGATGTTGAACGTATATGCTCGAGCCTTTGCCTTTTGTCGGACTCTCTGAAGGAATATCTTCTGGATGAGGATCATGTGATCATCGGTCCTGAGAGTATGTTTTACAATTCAGATAAACAGATATATGAGTTTTTGTATGTTCCGGGGGATGTTAAGACTATACTCTCTATTTCAGCCGCAGATTTGTCAGGCAGTGATGAAAAGGGAAGCGGAGTGCTATGTGAGGATATTAAGGTCTATCACGGAGAAGTTGAAGACTCCGGGGAGGATATCTATGATTTCAGACAGGGAGTACGGTGCGTGTGGGACAGGGTAATGGAAAAATTTGACCATCAAAGCGGTATAGAAGATCTAAAGCGTGTATATGAAATACACCAGAAAGTGTATTCCGACAGCTTTGATCCGGGTGAAGTGTTTGCGGTAAAACAGGGAAACAGCATTCAGACATCAAAAAAAGATGCGATAGACGGCAGTTTTAAGGAAAAGGAAAGTGAAGAAGATCGCTTCAGTAGGGAGAGCCTTAAAAACAGTATAAAGGGCAGCTGGTCAGAAACTGATGTCAAAAACAGATTCACGGATGATAATACCGGAGATTCAAATACAGTCAGGACAGAAGAGGAAAAGAATAATACTAAAATTGAGAAGGCAGGGTTTTTTTGGCGTAAAGAAGAAAATGAGGAAGAAAAAACAAAGGACAAAACCGAAACCCTGGGAGAAAAGATCATGGCTTTTGATCTGAAAACATGTCTGGGAGATTTGTCGAAGAAGTTTTTTTCGGGAAAGGGAGTAAAAAAAGACTTATTAAAAAAAGCACCTTTAGGTTAAAACCTAAAAATGCTTAAATTAACGACTATATTATTATTATCAGTCAGCGATACCCTGAGCTTTTTTTATGGCAGCCAGGAGTTCACTATACTCTTCATATGCAGGTACATCGGGATATTCACCCTTTATCTTGTCTGTGGTCCGGAAGAAGAAGCCGCCTGCAGGACTTCCGGTAACCATACCTACATCATTGTATGAATCGCCGCTGGCGATAGTTTCAAGACCTATGCCCTGAAGCGCCTGTACTGTCGTAAGCTTGGGGTCAGGAGTATCGACACGCATCTTTATTTCGTTGATAGTGCCGTCAGGTGCAACGTCAAGAGAGTTGCAGAAGATGGAAGGATAACCCAGCTTCTTGATCAGGGGCATAGCAAACTCAAGGAAAGTATCACTGATTATAACAGTCTGTGAAAATGATCTGAGCTCGTCGAGGAATTCCTTCGCACCGGGAAGGGGATCAAGAGTGGCAATGGTTTCCTGAATGTCATGAAGCTTAAGATTGTGAGAGTTGAGTATCTCTATACGTCTGTGCATAAGCTTTATATAGTCAGGTTCTTCTCTGGTTGTGATCAGGAGTTCATCTATATGTCTGGCTTTGGCAAATTCAATCCAGATTTCGGGGATAAGTACGCCCTCCAGATCTAAACAAGTAAGGTACACGGTTACATCCTCCTTTTTGTCAGCAAAAATAGTAAAAAATAATTCACGCAATACAATAGCATATTTATAATGTTCCTTGCAATAGTTTTTATAAAAAAGTGGAAAAGGATACTATTATATGTTATAGTAGAAAGACGCAGGTTAAAGGATATATAAGGAAAAGAGACCAAACTACAGAGGTGGAGCAATGAGTAATATTACGGGGATTTTAGGAAGAGAAGAGTTAAAAAAACACTTTAATGAAGCGCTGGTAAACGGAAAGGTTTCCCATGCGTATATTTTCAGTGGCGAGCCGGGGACCGGGAAAAAGACAGTAGCCAAAAGCTTTGCCCAGATTCTTTTGTGCGAAGGCGTGGAGTCCCATGTTGAAAAGGGAGACGCTGTTGTTGAAAAGATACATGCGTGCGGCAGGTGCGAATCATGTAAGATGGCTATGGAGAAAAAACATCCGGACATTATTTTTATAGAGAAGGAGACCGGTAAAAAGTCTATTTCCGTTGAGGATATACGTGAAAAGCTGATAAACGATGTGGCAGTAAAGCCTTACAAGGGACCTTATAAGGTGTATATCATTAAAGAAGCTCAGGATCTCAGCATCGAAGCCCAGAGCGCCATGCTCAAGACAATGGAGGAGCCGCCCGAGTATGCGGTCATCATTCTTCTTGTAAATACAGACTCCCTTCTTCTTCCTACCATCAGATCCCGTTGTGAAACCATAGAAATCCCCATTCTTTCCGATGAGATAGTAAATGAGTATCTGAAAGCCGAATATGGACAAAAAGAGGGAATAAAGGCAGACGACATCAGATTTGCCACAGTTTTTTCCGAGGGTAAGATTGGAAGAGGGATGGTGGCTTTAACCAATCCTGATTTTAAACTGCTCAAGCACGATGTCATACGTCTTGTGACGGGTATATATGACATGGATTATAACGACATGGTGGCAGCTGTCAGAAAGACCAAAGATTATAACGATATACTCATTGACTATTTCTTCGAGCTGATGTCCATATGGTACCGTGATGTCCTTATGTTCAAGAGTACCAGAGATGCCAATGATCTTATGTACAAAGAAGAGATCTCAGAGATAAGCAAGCAGGCACAGGTTATATCATACGAGGGACTTGACCTTATAACAAAGGCGGTCGAAAAGGCGAAGGAAAGGCTCAGAGCAAACGTAAGCTTTGAGGTGGCCATGGAAATGCTGCTCATGGCTATTCAGGAGAACATGAATTTATAAAGATTTGCAGAGAGGCGGAGTTTTTGAACAGGCTAATAGGTGTAAGATATGATAAAGGGGAGCCTTTGTTTTATTATATGAGTGGTCCCTTTGAGCCCGGGAAGGGTGATATGGTTATTGCCGAATCAGATATAGGCGTGGAAGCAGGAGTTGTTGAAACGACTGACTGCGATAAGATGTATGATACTCTGAAACCGCCTATTAAGGCTATTATACGTACGGTTACGGATGAAGATAAAAAAAAGCTCGCTGAAAATGCGGAAAAAGAGAAGTACGCATATGACGTCTGTGAAGACAGAATAAGGCGACGCGGGCTTGATATGAAGCTTATAAAAGTTAAGTGTCTTTTTGATAACAGAAAGATACTCTTTTATTTTTTTTCAGAGGACAGAGTGGACTTCAGAGAACTGGTGAGGGATCTTGCATCAGTTTTTCGTACCCGCATCGAACTCAGACAGGTGGGGGTGCGTGATCACGCCAGGATGCTTGGCGGAGTAGGAAGCTGCGGAAGAAAGGTATGTTGTGCCACCTGCAGCATAGGATCCGAGCCTGTGTCTATAAGAATGGCCAAGGTACAGGGGCTTGCGCTGAATTCTTCAGGTATTTCAGGATTGTGCGGAAGGCTTATGTGTTGTCTGGCCCATGAAAATGAGACGTATGAATATCTTCGTTCCATTATGCCCGGTATAGGTGCCAAAGTGACGTGTGTTTCTGAAAAGGGGCGTACCGGAAGGGTAATAGCAGCTAATGTGCTGAAAAAATCTGTGCGCGTTCTTATGGACAATGACAACGACGAGAGAGAAGTAAAAGAGTTTTTGGTGGATGAGCTTCAGTTTGAAAAGAGAGGCCCGGAAAGAAACGGACAGGATAAAGATGACAGGCAGTAAGGAAAGGATAGATGATCTTGGAAGAAAGGGATACCGGCTCATACAAAATCCGGAGGCCTTTTGTTTCGGAATGGATGCAGTGCTGCTTGCAGAATTTGCTGTTGCGGGAGAGTCTGAGAAGGTTCTGGATCTTTGTACGGGAAACGGAGTGGTCCCTATCCTTATGGCAGCCCGTGATAAGGGATCTTCCTTTACAGGTATAGATATCCAGGAAGAAAGTGTTAAGCTGGCCGGACGAAGTGTGATGTTAAACGGTCTGGAGGAGCATTTCAATATAATACACGGCGATATAAAAGATCTTTTGTCATTTACTCAAAGAGGATCATTTGATGTTGTAACATGCAATCCGCCTTACATGATCCATGGAGGAGGATTGATAAATCCAAGGGATTCCAAGGCTATAGCAAGACATGAGGTTCTCCTGAAGTTTGAGGATGTGGCTGACGCTGCCGCATTGGCACTAAAGTCAAGGGGAAGGTTTTATCTTGTGCACAGACCCAGAAGGATCGTGGATATCATGGAAAGTCTGAGGCGCAAAAGGCTGGAACCGAAGCGCATGAGGACAGTTCATTCATTTGCAGACAAGGAAGCCAATATGATACTCATAGAGGCGGTAAAGGACGGTGGCTGCCAGATGATCATAGAACCTCCGCTGGTTATTTATGAGAAAGACGGTACGTACACTTCCGAGGTTAGAAATTATTACAAGGATACCTGACGGGTACCCGGAGGTACAAGTTTTTATCCGGTCTTAATGTAACTGAAAGAAAAAGCAAGGATGACAGAATGAGGCATTATAAATGGATGATAATAAGACAGGTATGCTCTATCTTTGTGCCACCCCTATAGGCAATCTGGAGGATATTACCCTGAGGGTACTGAGGATCCTTAAGGAAGCGGATATTATCGCGGCCGAGGATACCAGAGGCAGTATAAAGCTGCTCAATCATTTTGATATAAAGACACCGATGACCAGTTATCATGAGCACAATAAGTATGATAAAGGAAGAACGCTTGTGGCGGAGATGCTTTCCGGTAAAAATGTAGCATTGATCACAGATGCAGGTACTCCGGGGATATCCGATCCAGGTGAAGAACTTGTAAGGCAGTGTTATGATGCGGGAGTACCGGTCACTTCTCTTCCGGGGGCCTGTGCCTGCGTAAATGCGCTTGTTATCAGCGGAATGCCGACTAAGAATTTTGTTTTTGAGGCTTTTTTGCCGGCGGATAAAAAGGATAGACGTGAAAGACTTGAGAGTCTTAAAGAAAAAACAGAGACTATAGTTATGTATGAGTCGCCTCACAGACTGAGAAAAACCCTAAAGGAACTTGATGCTGTACTGGGACCGGAACGCAGGATGTCTGTGGTTAAGGAACTGACCAAGGTGCATGAAAATGTATTTATGACTACGATTGGCGGAGCGGTTGCTTTTTATGAAAGTGAGGAGCCCAGGGGTGAGTACGTACTTGTTATAGAGGGCATGAGTGCGGAGGAAAAACAGCAAAAGAGCCGCGAGGTCTGGGAGGATATGAGTGTCAGGGAGCATTTTGATATGTATGTGTCTCAGGGGCTTGATAAAAAGGATGCCATGAAGTCTGTGGCCAGAGACAGGGGAGTGGCAAAGAACGTGATCTATAAGGAGTTGCTATGAAAACAGGAGTTGTTTTTGAAGGGGGTGCATTCCGTACTATTTTTTCCTGCGGAGTAATAGATGCACTGCTGGATAAGGATATTTTTCCCGACTATATGATAGGTGTATCCGCCGGAGCGGGATATGGTGTTTCCTATGCCTCAAGGCAGAATAAGCGTAATGTAAAGATTATTATGCGTTATTGTAATGATCCAAGATATTTATCTAATAAAAATATTCTTGATAAGAACAACCGGAGTATTTTCGGACTGGATTTTGTGTATAATACGGTGCCCAATAAGCTGGTGTTGTTTGATTATGATACTTACGATAAGTTCTCCGGAGGCTTTTTATGTGCCATGACTAATGTGGAGACAGGTAAGCCGGAGTATAAGCCGTATCTTTCTGAGGATAAGGAGATGCATGTGCTTCGTGCTACATGTGCTCTGCCGCTGGCGTTTCCGAAGATAGAACTGGATGGTGTGCCTTACATGGATGGTGGTATCACGGATCCGGTTCCTTTTCAAAAGGCTTTGGATGACGGTTGTGACAGGGTGCTTGTGGTGGCTACAAGAGAGGCAGGTTACCGAAAGAAACCGGATAAGAAAATGGGGATGATCGCTAAGCTTTATAATAAATACCCGGCTTTTCAGGCGGCACTTGAAGGTTTTACACAGACTTATAATGCCCAGATGGATATGATGGATGAGTATGAGAAAGAGGGTATTATAAAGGTGCTTCGTCCCGGGAATACTGCCGGGATTAAAATGATGGATAAGGATAAGAGAAAGCTTCTTGCTTTATATAATGAGGGATATAATCAGACGATGCGACGCAGCAGAGAGCTGGAGGAGTTTTTTGGAGGTAAATGATAAGAGATTTTAGGGGATTTTAAACGTCTGTATATATGGTATTTCGGGCACGCTGCCGCTTAACGCCCGAAATACCATATATACAGACGTTTTTTTATGGGAGTATTAGAATTGTAAAAGCCAAATACATATTGTCTTCTGGCACGCTGCCGCTTGACGCCCGCAGACAATATGTATTTGACTATTGCACTGTATTTATGTGACAGAAGGGTTTGGAAAGGTTTATTAGAAATTGTCTTGCATTTTTATATTTAAAGTATTAAAATGTACACGGTTAGGAATGATTGTGGAGTCGTTGTTGTTTTTATTGTTATCATATCGAAGGAGTTCAGGATGAGAAGACTTAAAAGATTTGTGATTTCTGCCGCTATGGCAGGGACTGCAGTGGGGGTTGCGGCGCCTGCAGCTGTAGTATCATCAGTGAATGTTATGGCCCAGGAGTCTGTGTATCATGCAACTATTTCCTGGACTGAAGGCGGAAGGGTAGAGTCTGATCTGTCAAACGCTACCGTATATAATTATAGTAATGAGATTTTCGGAAGTGTCTCTTCAGGCAGGCAGCTGAAGATCAAGGCCGTTCCAGATGAAGGTTATGAATTTTCAAACTGGGATTTCCAGGGTACAGTTGATGATACAAACGGGAGTCGTTACTCTTCTGAGACTACCATAGATACAGCCAACGCAAAAGGGGAATTGATCAAGGTTAAAGCTGTATTTGTTAAAAAGGTGAGTGGCGAGCATACTATCAAGAATTCTACAAGATACGGCAGTATGCCTGAAAAGGCTAAAGCGGGGGATATGGTGCACATTGAGACGCGAACTCCCGATTGGTTTTCAGATTATGAAGAAAATAAAAATGTTTTAGATTACGGCTATAGTGAATATTATGGTATTCTCCGGGCAGATAACGGTGTGGATGTATCTGACCAGCTGCTTGAAAGTGAGTTTGATAAAGACTTCATTATGCCGGACTATGATATTATTATAGTTACATCAGCTAAAGCCAGTAGTATTTCATGGAAAGCAGGAGATGGCAAAGTAGAGGATGAGATAGAGTGGGGAGAGGATCTGCCCGTTTTTTCTATCAAAGGTGAAGGAGGTATTTTAAACGGTATTACCGAGGCGCGTGCAGGTGAAACTGTGCGTTTACAGGCACCTGCCCATGTTGATGATTATTATTATGGAATCTACAGAAAAGATAATGGTGAAGATATAACTGAACAGATAGAGTGGATAGATAAAGACAGTTTCTTTATGCCGGAATGTGATATTATTGTTGGAGCCGGATATCTGTCAGGAGCTTTAAAAGATACTGAGTCTCCGGAGGAGGAAGACGGGAGTGTAACGGAAGAGAAAAAATACACCATTTTTAATGAATCCGGAGCGGATGTTGTTGAGTCCGCATTACCAGGCGAAGAAATATTCCTCAAGACACCTCCTCCGGAAGAATTTAAGGAGTACATCGAAGAGGGATTCCAGAATGTCTCCTACAATGAGGACTATAGCATTATCCGCATCGAAGATAAAAAAGATGTGACTGATGAGTTGTTAAATACTAAGACAGATAGTTTTGTCATGCCGGCTTACGATGTGAAGATCATTACAAAAACCGTAACTTCTTCTATTGCTCCTCCGCCTAAAGATATGGATAATGTGAAGTCTCAGATCACGGGAGCGGACGGAACGGTTGTTGATGAAGAAAAATGGATAGAAAATAAAAACGCAACATCAGAGGAAGATAAAGAGCTTCCCTTGAAAACGGAAGAAGAGGGGACATCTGTGGCGCATGTGGCAAAGACAGTACAGTCTGCAGGAAAAGCGGCAGCTACGAAATCGGTTGCGTCACGCATTGCATCATCTGCTCCTGCCACTGTAACAGCTGCCGGGACAACTGCCGTAACTCCTGTTACAACGCGCAGAAGCGGAACCAATCCCACCATAGTAAATACAGCGCCTGCCACAGGAGACAGCACGGGATCCATCGTCTGGATCATAGCTGTAGCAGGTGCCGCAGTAGCAGCGGGAGCAGCTGCTGTGACAATGATACAGAGAAGGAAAAATGAAGGGTAAGAAGTATACTTAATATATGTATTTACTGTAAAAAGTACAAATCGGAAAATAAAACAGATCACACAAAAGTCTTCCTTTTTTGCAGGAAGACTTTTTGCATTAAAGCAGGAAAAAACAAAAATTTCTCTTGAGTTTTTCCTCGCTTTTAGCGTTTGTTATATTGACAGAAAGGCGCTTCTGAGATATAGTATATTCATATATGTATTTAAGAATTCCGCGGTTTCTCGCCGGATAAAATAAGATGAAGAAGAGGTGCGACATGCAGAAGAAAAAGTATACTGATATGGAGATGGATGTTTTAGAGATCGATGAAAGTGATATCATCACAAAGAGTGATTGCTATGACTGTGCTTGCAATGAGCCGGGTGAGTGCGAGAAGGATTATGATTACCGTCCTTGATCGGTTATAGAAGAAGGTGTTTGTATTCACTTTTTATTATCAGACCCCGCCGGGGATTATTGTCCGGCGGGGTTTTTCCGTGTAAAGACAAAGAATGAGCAGGTTTAATCTCACAAAGATAAGGTGTATCATATGGTGACCGGAGGCGCTATGGAGGGGAGTTTTTGCATCCGCACGGCGGATCACATTATTGAACTGAATACTATGTATGAGGAATGTGCCCGGGAGTTTTGTGCGGATTATATATGTGACGGTAAACCGGACATTTCCATAACCACGACGCAGAAGGATATAGACACAGAAAGACAAAGGGAAGTACCTGTTTCAAAAGACGGACGCATACCATCCGACTATCCTGATTCTTATCTGGAGCTTTTGTCCATTTACCGGAAGATAGCCGAGGCGATGGTGGAAAGGGGGGTGCTGCTTATGCACGGTTCCGCCATTTCCATTGACGGTTGCGGAGTGCTTTTTATAGCTGACAGCGGTGTGGGAAAATCCACACATACTTCTTTTTGGCGTAAGGTTTACGGGGATAGAGTTGTTCTTATTAATGACGACAAGCCGCTTGTGGGGATAGATGAGAAAGGCGCCGTTATCTACGGAACACCCTGGTCGGGAAAAAGAGGGTTAAATACCCCGGTATCAGCCCCACTGAAGATGATCTATCATTTGGAACGCGGAGCAAATGATATGGTTACGGATATGACGAAGTCTGAGAAGTGGAAGACTCTGACCAGACAATCATACAAAAGTCCGAACCCGGACAAAGTGATGCATAGTATTTCCATGCTGGACAGACTTTCTGCAAATGTGCCGGTTTACCGTCTTATCTGCACCAAAAATGAAAGTGCGGCCATTTGTGCTTATAACCATCTTAATGATATTGTTCAAATACAGTCACAGATTACTTTTTAAAAGTGATTATTTAGTAATTGCAGGAGTTTGTATAAATAAAAATGTCCTGGTATTTGAAGCACTTACCGGATAATAACGGAATATTTATAAAAAAGGCAGGGGAATATGACGATTTCTCTCAAAGAAGAGCTGCTTCGAAGCGGCAATGTGATCTTTACAAACAAGGGCGTAAGCATGAAACCGCTTCTGCGCCAGGGAAAGGATCTGATGATAATAGAAAAGAGAAAAGCAGGTCATATCTTAAAGGAGAATGACGTGGTTCTCTTTGAACGTCCAAACGGGGATACGGTGCTGCACCGGATAGTAGGTGAAGGCGAGGGCGGATTTTATATTCTCGGGGACAACTGCATAGATCCGGAATTTGTTCCCGGTGATAAGATTATAGGTGTTCTCACGGGAGTTGTAAGAAACGGAAAAAAACGTATTAATGTAACAGACCCGGGATATTTGCGTTACGTACGGCTATGGCGGAAAACCTACCCGGTGCGACGGATATGGTTAAAGGTCAAGGCGGCGGTACGAGGGAAGCTTAAAGGGGCATCCGGAAACTGATGCACGATAAATGGTACGATATAATTAGTGTTTAATATTTAGAGCATAAATAAAAAAAAGACTATCGCGATATATTAATAAAATAACAAAATAACAAAAAGGGTTATTCTATGAATGTTAGACTTCGTTCGGGGACAAAAAGCCTTATCTATCTGCTGGCATGCGCTTTAAATAAAAAAAGACCTGATATGAATAAAATCAAAAAGGGTGATCCGGAGAAGCTGCCGGAGCTTTGCCGGAGGCATATGACAGGATCCATGGTTGCTATTGCCCTGGAAACAGCCTTTAAATATCAAAATGAAAACGATGGATCATCCGATAAAGAAGGTCAGGCCGGTGAAGGGCATGCTTTTTTGTCAAAAGAATACATGAAAAAATGGGAGAGTGTGAAAAATGCTGCGTTAAAGCGCAGAGTGCTTTTTGATATGGAGCGCGGCATGCTTTTATCTGCACTTGAAAGCAGGGGGATTTGGTACATGCCTCTGAAAGGAGTGGTATTACAGGATTTTTATCCCCTGTATGAAATGCGGGAAATGTCTGACAATGATATCCTTTATGACAGGAGATACAGGGACGTACTGGTGAGATTCATGGTATCCCGTGGATACTCCATGGAAAATGAGGGTGTGACCAATCACGATCTGTTTGTAAAGGAACCTGTGTATAATTTTGAGTTTCATACAAGACTTTTTATGCATACCTTCAGCACAGTATTTACGGATTATTATAAAGATGTTAAAGACAGACTTATAAAGGACAGTGATAAAGAATACGGGTACCATTTCAGTGATGAGGATTTTTACATTTACATAACGGCACATGCCTACAAGCATTTCAGCGAAGGCGGTACGGGCTTAAGATCCCTTACGGATGTGTTTGTGTACCTGAAGGAAAAGCAAAAGACTATGGATATGAAATATGTCAGGCGTGAAGTGAAAAAACTGGGAATGGGTGATTTTGAAAGAAAATGCAGACAAATTTCCCGGAAGCTTTTTTTAGATCCTGACAGATGTTTTGAGGCGCTGGCAGATCTGGATGACAGCGAAAAGGAGTTTTTATCTTATATTTCAAAGACAGGCGCATATTGTACCAAAGAGGATTTTATAAGATCAAAGGTTAAGGCATATACAGGCAGGGGTGAAAAAACAAGAGTTTCCGACAGGATCAGATATTATATGGTCAGACTTATACCGGGGAAAGAGTATTATAAAGAGGCACATCCGTTTTTATATAAAAATAAAGCCCTGATACCGGCATTTCTGGTATACAGGGCTGCAAAAGCTATATGGTACGGAAGGGAAAGTATAAAGAAGGAAATATCAGCGGTACGAAGTACGGCAGGGTGATCTGACTTGATCATTTGGTCAGGTGTGACAGCTTTTGGTGTTGTCCGATTCAAGGAATGACAGTAGCACGGACATGGCCTCCCTTGCCTCGGGGATAGGATAGAGAGGATAGACGTGAGGCATGCCTTCGCCCGTGACAAGACGGACATTTACACCGCATCCGGTCATTTTTTTATAATAATCACAAATATCGGGATATAATATTTCATGGGTGCCGGTAAAAATAAGAGTATCCGGAAATCCGTCACAATCTCCAAACGAAGGGCTCACAAGAGGGTCTTTTGTGTCCAGATCACCGGCCCAGGCTTCGCCCAGGGGGATCAGACCCTGGGTGCAGAGCATGGTATCCTTATCCTCAAAGGGCTCATGGTCATTGAGAGTCATACTTACATCTACCCAGGGAGAAAAAACCACAAGCCGTTGAGGCAGGGGCAGACCGATTTTTTTCAGATGTCCGGTAAAGCCAAGGGTTAGGCCGCCTCCGGCAGAATCTCCCATTATTGAGATCCGGCCGGGGTTATCACGCAGGATATCCTTATAAAGCTCTGTTAAAAGACTGTAAGTTTCCGGGCAGGTGTGTTCCGGAGCAAGAGGATAAAGCGGTAAAACCACACAGGCACCTGCTTTTCTGGACAGGGAACGGCAAAAATTCAGATGCTGGAAGTGAACGTCCTTTACATAAGCTCCTCCGTGTAAATATATGATAGTGTGGCGGGATCTGTTTTTTTCACCGTAGGATACGATTTTCATCTGGTGGCACATTTTTACCGTGGAGGCACGGCCGAAACGTACCAGATCCAAAATCCCCATGTGCTCCTGTGCATGTGCTCCGGTCTTCAAATATCTGGAAGCGGCATCTGCCGAATTAAAATACACGCTTTTTCTTGCTTTCACATAACGTTCTGCTACGGAAGCCATAAATGAAGGTTTTTCTTTGTCCATAATTCAATCTGTTCTTTCTGTAGATAAGTGTGAATAATCCTAAAATCTTTAAATGTGAAACCCCATTGTACTTGTGTTTCATAATTTAGTCAAACAAAAATCATTTTTTTTGTTATAATAGTCTAAAATGACGTAAAATACTTGAAGGTAGAGTGCCCCCGATCTTGTGTCCGTAATATATCGGGGGTGAATCTTTTTGAATTTTTTAAAATATAGTTTCACAAGGAGTTTGATTTGTTAGATATTACTTTATTAGGCACGGGGGGGATGATGCCCCTGCCCGGAAGATGGCTCACGGCCATGTATGCAAAATACAACGGAATAGGGCTTTTGATAGATGCAGGAGAGGGCACCCAGATAGCCATGAAGGAAGCGGGGCTGAGCACTCATGATATAGATATCATTTGTTTCACACATTATCATGCTGACCATATCAGCGGACTGCCCGGACTTCTCTTGTCCATAGGAAATGCGGACCGTACCGGACCTTTAAAGATAGTGGGACCTAAAGGACTTGAGAAGGTGGTGTCTGCCTTGCGTATTGTTGCACCGGAGCTGCCCTTTGATATACAGTTTGAGGAAATAAGCGGAGATAAGTACCATATTTCAGAGCAGGGATATGAGATAGATGCCTTCAGGGTACAGCATAAGATAGTATGCTACGGATACAGTCTGAGCATACCCAGACTTGGCAAATTTGACGTAGAAAGAGCCAGGGCTCAGGATATACCCCTGAAGTGCTGGAACAGGCTGCAGCACGGCGAGACGGTGGAGATGGACGGTGTTGTATATACGCCGGACATGGTTATGGGAGAGGCCAGAAAGGGTCTTAAGGTGACTTATTGTACAGATACAAGGCCTGTACCGGTTATAGCGGAGATGGCAGAAGGAGCAGATCTTTTTATCTGTGAGGGTATGTACGGAGATGATTCCAGGGATGATAAGGCCAGGGAATATAAGCATATGACATTTGCAGAAGCTGCAGGACTTGCAAAGACAGCCCGTCCCAAGGAAATGTGGCTGACTCACTTCAGTCCGGCACTGACACGTCCCGGAGATTTTCTTAAAACAGCCACAAAGATATTTCCCAATACAAAGATAGGGAAATGCGGCAAGTCGGTAACGCTGAAATTTGAGGACGACACAGATGAGTAACACGGATCTTACGGCGTGTGGTGTGGATCTTAAAGGTTAAAATGTATGAAAGATTTAGAAAAAAAGGAAAATATTAAAATACTTGCTATCGAAAGCTCCTGTGATGAGACGGCAGCTGCAGTGGTGGTTGACGGAAGGCGTATTCTTTCTAATGTGATAAATTCCCAGATAGATATTCACAAAGTATATGGCGGCGTGGTACCGGAGGTGGCATCCAGAAAGCATATGGAAAATATAGATCCGGTTATACGTATGGCGTTGCAGGAAGCTGATTGCAGGCTGTCTGATATGGATGCGATAGCTGTAACTTATGGTCCGGGGCTTGTAGGGGCACTCCTTGTGGGAGTTGCGGCCGGTAAGGCTCTGAGCTTTTCTTCAGGTATACCTCTTATAGGAGTAAATCATATAGAGGGTCATATAAGTGCCAATTTTCCCGAAAATCCCGGTCTTAAACCGCCGTTTGCGGCCCTGGTGGTATCGGGAGGGCACACGTATCTTGCTATGGTAAAGGACTATGGGGTGTATGAGATTATAGGAAAGACAAGGGATGACGCGGCAGGCGAGGCCTTTGACAAGGTGGCCAGGGCACTGGACCTGGGATATCCGGGAGGGCCTAAAATAGATAAGCTGGCAAAAGAAGGGGATCCGGAAGCTATACATTTTCCCAGAGCCAATGTGGGGGATTCTCCTATGGATTTTTCTTTTTCCGGCCTTAAATCAGCGGTGTTAAACTATCTTAATTCTCAGGAAATGCAGGGGATTAAGATAAACAAAGCTGATGTCGCAGCTTCTTTTCAAAGAGCTGTTGTGGATGCTATTACAGAAAGAGCTATGGCTCTTTGTGAAATGGAGGGAATAAAAAAGCTGGCTATCGCGGGTGGCGTGGCGGCTAACTCTTCTTTAAGGCAGACACTTGAGGGATCCTGCAAAGAGAAAGGGATAGAGTTTTTTAGCCCGTCGCTTGTTATGTGTACTGATAATGCAGCTATGATCGGTGCAGCGGCATATTATAAGTTTGTAAAGGGTGAGTTCGCTGATTATGATCTGAATGCGGTTCCGGGGCTGGGACTTAGTGCGGGAGTGTAAAGGTCAGTGCATCTTGCGTATTGTATGAGTGTGATGCCCGGAAGAATGTGTGGCATTTGCTTACAGGTACTGCGGATCGGAAGTGTAGTGTGATTTATTTTGTATTTTTGGGGTGTTGTGTATGGGTGAAAACGATGTTCAAGGTTGTATGTATGGTGTGATTCTGGCAGGTGGTACAGGGAGCCGTATGGGGTCGGATATACCTAAGCAGTTTTTGATGCTGGATGGAAAGCCTTTGCTTCAATATAGCATTGAGGCTTTTGATGACAGCGAGGCTGACGGTTTTATCATTGTTGTAAATGATATATACAGGGAACGGTGCGAGGATATGATCCGCATCGCAGGAACAGAGAAGTTTGCCGGTTTTGCTCCAAATGGAAGCGAGAGGGTATGGTCTGTAAAAAACGGACTGGATAAGGTGAAGGATGTTTGCAAAGAAGATGGGAATGTCTGTGTTTTGATCCATGACGGGGCCAGACCTATGATTACACCGGAGCTGATAAATGAGTGTATTAGGACGGTTAGGACTACAGGAGCCTGTGTGCCGGCGGTGGAACTTAAGGATACGGTGAAGCTGGTGGGAGATGATATGTACGTCAGGGACACTCCGGACAGAAGTATGCTCAGAGCCGTTCAGACGCCACAGTGTTTTGATCTGAATGTTATACTGGATGCTTATGGTGGATATGAGAGCGCCCGGAATGATGCGGCGGATTTTGTTCCCACGGATGATGCGTCTTTGGTGGAGAGGTTTTCGAAAACGAGGGTGTTGCTGATTCCCGGAGATGAAAACAATATTAAGGTTACAACGCCTGTGGATATGGAGCGGTTGGGGGGAAGGGATATGTCTTGAACTTTAAATTGAGAGCTATGGATGGCGTATTTATTTACCCGGGAATCCTGCGTATGAATGTACTGTATTTTCTCCACGCTGCCGCTTGACGTCAAAAATAAAGTAATTCATACGCAGGATTTCGAAGGTTACGGTTTTTTGAAGGATGTATATAAGAGTTCTTGATATATATATGAATTACTGTATTTTCTCCACGCTGCCGCTTGACTTCGAAAAAGCAGTAATTCATATGCAGAATTTTAAAGGTGGCGGGTTTTTGGAAGCCTGAATGAAAAAATACCCCCCGCTGATGAGGAGTATTTTTTGGGTTTACTCAAATGATCTTTAAAGTTTAAATCAACTGGTACATAAATATGCAGCCATGGTCAAATCTGGGTTTTAACCGTTTGTGGAGGTTTTCCTCGTCACATTTGTCCAGGCGCCTGAAACCGTACTCATTTGCATATGTGTCTATAAGCCTTTGTTGCGGCAGGGCAAAAATATAGATTACTTTTACGCCTATTGTTTCCTGCACTTGCTTTACGAGAGGCATGATCAGCCCGAAAAATATAACGGTGCCACAACCTTTCTTATTGGGGTGCTCTGCAATATACTTTTGATTCACTGCAAAAGCCGAAAGTTCAATACCAGGCAGTGTTTCGAACTGCGCCATTTCTCCTTCATATGAGGTTTCTTTGATCTCTCTTATGGAAAATAATCCGGCCTTTAATGAAAAATAACCTGCAACTTCATCGGTATTGGTGTCACGAACTATATAAGTCCGGTTTTCATTTCTAACTTCGTCACTTTCTGAGTATTCTTTCAGATATATTTCAAGTCCGATCCCACTTTTTTGTTCTATATAAAAGCTGTTTTGTAATTCCCTTGTGATATTATTTCGATCAAACAGATGCTCACAATAAAATATATTTTTATTGATTTCGTTTCTGCTTTTCAATTTTTTCTTTTTCCTCTGCCGTTCTGATTTTATCAACAGCATTCTTTAATCTCGCCGCCCGTTCTTCATCGGACATGGGTTTTGAACTGCGAATCTGTTCAAATATTCTTCGTCCCAGTTCCGGCGGAAGATCGGTCATGCTGGGCTTTCCGTATATGATTGCCATACGCCACACCTCCTCATTTATTAATAAATCTGTCTATGAGAACATCTTAACACAAAATAATAGTATTTGAAATATAAGGGAAATCGTAAGAATAAGTAGAAATGGTATAAAAGTAAAATACCACTATTGGATCATTTGAATAATCCTATGGCTGGTATATTACATCAACTAATTTGGTTTTTCAAGGTGGATTTTTCAGGAAGATATTGAGAGGGGAAGGGATTTATCGTTAACTATAAATTGAGAATCTTAGATAGAGTACTATAGTAGTTATACGGTAATCCTGCGTATGAATATATTGTATTTTCTCCACGCTGCCGCGTGACGTCGAAAATACAGTAAATTAATACACAGGATATTTGCAGGTCCTTTAATCATATGTGCGAAAATACAGTTATTTCTGTGCTATGAATTAAATGAAAAAACGGATAAAAATATATAAAAAACTATCGTTTTACAAATCCTTTAAAATTTGGTAACATAAGTATCAAGCAAGATTTCAGGAGGGGCGATATGAAAAATCAGAACGAAATAAGATATCGTGCATTTTTAGACGACGAATATGTCCGCGGAGAAAAGGATGCGGCTGATACCAATGGGAGAGGCAGCGTTATACCCGGCAGAAAAAAAGGTAAATATAAAGGCACATTGCAGGAAAATGACAAGGAAAAGGCCAATGCACTTCCTAAGCCTGTCACTATAACAGCTCTGATCGGAACAGGTATAGGCATAATCATATCTCTTATAACCCAGATGGTTGCCATCACCGTTATATGCATCTTCATTTCATTTTTTGTAGGTCTGATAATAAATGCGATCATAAAGAAAAAAGCGAACAAGCTCAACTGATATGACAAATAAAAAAGCTGTGAGAATCATTTGACTCACAGCTTTTTTTGTACCGGTAAATCATTATTTATTAAAATATTTTTCAATAACAGGAGTAGTATTGTCTGTATTAAATCTATTTATAAAACTCATGAAATTCTCTGTATCAGACATCTTTAAGAAATTCTGTGTAAGGTACTCGCGAAGAATACTTGTCATGCTTTCGTCGCCAAGAGCCTTATAGAGATCTTCCATAAACTCAGCACCTCTGTATCTGTATACAATATCAGCAGTCTTTTCATCAGGGAAGCTGTCATTTAGCTTCATATTCATCTCCTTGGGGTGTTCTTCTCTGGCTTTACGAATAGTATCGTCAATATGTCTGTCCTCTTTAACATCGTACATATTGGCTCTTACATAATCATCCAGCCATGTAGTGATTCCCTTATCCATCCATCCGTCGGGATTGTTGTGAACTGCAGTCATTTTTTCAAACCACTGACTGACGAGGCCGCCGGTAAAAACAGATGCAAGCTTACTCTTAACCTCTTCTGTTTCCTCCTCGGGAACACCATCGTAGAGATTCTTTCCGCCAAAGGTCATAAGTCCGGAATGGGCGATAGCTTCACTGTCATCATAAATCTGAATTATGTCATATTCTGACCAGGGATATTTTGTGAAATTTGATTCCAGCCAGTCAATACCGATAGGAACTCTGAGTTCTATTACATCTCTGGCAAGTCTGTAACCTTCACCCTTGTCGAGATAATAATAATTTACGGTAATTATATCATTTGACCAGTAGTGGCTTCTGAACTTGTTGCTGAGGACAATGGCGAAATCATTTGTATCCATGGCTTCTATAGTAGTAACACCGTCTTCACCACGTGTCTCGTTACCGCTTGCTACCACATAATACTCAGTAGGTGCCTTAAATGACACTTTATAGTTGGATGCCTGTTTGTATCCGTTTGATTCGGTGATCCATTCTCCGTCCTTATATTCGGCAAGAACGGGGAAACATCCGCTTAAGATAAATTCGCTGTGCTCATCAAAGTTATAATAACCGAAAAGTGAGTTGTTTTCAGGGATATCCTGGCTTATCTCCATAGTAACAATAAGGTTTTCACCGGGTTCAAATGCATCATCGCCAAGATCTATAGTAAACATACCCGGAGCGGCATCTGACTTGGATGAAGATATCTCGGCAGAGGTATCCTTTCCGAGATAGGTCTTATCTATCCGGAAAGATGGTGATGAAGGAATGTCAAAAACCAGTTTATCTGTGGTTTTGTCAGTATTGTTTTCTATCTGAGCAGTAACAACGGAAGTAAGCTTTTTACCATCAGCATCAAGATTAAGATCCATGGAATAATCGCTGGCATAAATCTTGGAAGCCTTCTGTTCTGTGCCGATCTTTGACTGGTCAGGTTTTACCTCAGGGTCTTTAATATTACAGCCGGTAAGGGTAAGCACGGCAGCTCCGGCAAGAATACCGGAGATAAAAATCTTTTTATTCATAATGTAAGTAGTCCTTTCAAAGAGTAAATGTTTTCTTAAAGGAAATTATAACACATTATGTATTATATATGCACACAAAAAAAGCAGCTTTCTTATAAAAGAAAACTGCTTTTTTGTTATTTTACGATCCTTTGATCAACAGATCACTCTTTGATCGCCTTTGCTGCTGCACGCTTTTCAGCGAACTCGCACATGCATCTGTCAACGATAAGGATGAGCCATCCACCGAGAACGAATGCGATTGTACATCCGGGAACACCGAAGATTGCGCACATAGCGTCTGTCTGGTAGTTAAGCATACATGTGAACAGGCAAGCAAGGAAGAACAGGAACCAGTATCTACCGGAGTTGATCTTTGTCTTACCAAATGTATCAAGAGCGCCTACAGTAAGGAGGCAAGGATATCCGTAGAGTGCATAGTGCATCATACCCATATCCGCACTGAATACCATTCCGCATGCGATAGTGAAGGCCATAGCCATACAAGCCTTAACACCAAACTGTACATTGTACCACATATAACCTGCGATACAGATAAGTGAAGCGATCCAACCGTCAGCAACCCAAATCTCTTCAAAACCGTTGGTTGCAAACAGCATCCAATCCTGCCATGTCCAGTCAGCTGTGGATGCTCCTGCATACCAGCCCTGGTGGGAAGCATAGACACTTGGTTCAAGTCCCATGCCTTGGATATTGGCAGTTGTTGCGTTGTCCCAAGCATTAAGATGAGAAGCTCTGGGAACTGTTAAAAGGTCTGTCTGATAGCTGATCAGAACGAGGAACCAGCACATTGTGATCCAAGGGAAGGTGAATCCCGGAAGACCGTGGTGGTTTGCAAATCTGTTGATGAATAACTGTAAAGGTACAACCAGAATACATCCAGCAAGAAGCCAGATCCATGCAGTTGTCCAGCTGATAACGTGACCGCCGGAAATGGTGAATGTGATTGCACCCATGGAAATCAGGTTCGGGCAAAAACCGAAAAGGCCTGACTTAATTGCGTCTCTGTCGCAGCCCATGAGGAATGCGGTGAGGTTCGCAAGGTTAACACCGATGATAACAAATACGAAGTAGCTCCATGCCTCGAATGTTCCGATCTGCCACTTGAATGTCTCAAAGCCGGCAAGAAGGAAAGAAGCAAGGAAAATCATACCTGAAATGGTGTTCTCGATAAATACAACCTGAGCGATACCGTTAAAGAATGCTTTAAACGGAGCAGGCATGCCTTTAAAATCTAAACCCATTTTCGTTCTCCTTTCATTTTCATTCTGAACTAAAAATTAATTTAAGTTGCTGTTAGAGATAAGTTGATTTGATAAGCGAATGTTTTACCTGACCTCCTTTCAAGTTTCTTCAAATCAATTTTATTATAATTTTATAATTGTTGTCATACCTCTATAACAACCATTATAATTTTATAATATCTGTTATAATTATAAAAAAAAAATAAAATTTGTCAAGGGTTTGTGAATATTTTTTTTGTTGGAAAACGTCTTTTTTTTCCTGTTATTTTTAAGTATTTACAAATGAAAACGTGTAATTGTTTAGATACTGTTTGCCGTGAAGTTTTTTTTTCTGTTTTTTATGAAATCTAATTGACAAGACGGGCTTAAAGTGATAAAATCTGATGGTCGCTGTGTGGAATAGATTGTATAAACCACACGGACCGGATATACGTCACAGAAGCCGTTGCTTTAGTTCTTTAGCAATATAGCAATCGTCGGTGGTGGCGTGTAGGCCACGGTTTGGCTATACGTCGGAAGTCGCGGCTATATTGCATTAGCAATATAGCAATCGTCGGTGGTGGCGTGTAGGCCACGGTTTGGCTATACGT
>CAMOUW010000020.1 GCA_946626755.1 uncultured Clostridia bacterium | reverse complement strand
TGCACCCGAGATATTTGAAGAAGCCATTGTAGGCGGACGAAAGATAGATATTTTAAGACGCACTAAATATAATTATTGGGTATATCTTGCCATGTCCAAAACAGTAAAAGATTATATTATGAAGGATAAGGTTTTCATAGATTAAGGATAGATAAGATGGGCACTAAAAAAATAAAAGTTCTTGAAGTGAATATTGATGATCAGGGAAACGGAGGAGTGTATTCACTGATTAAAAATGTTATTGAGAATAAACCTGAAAATCTCGAGATTGATATTGCAGCGCTTGAACCTTTTGAAAATACATCGAATATTAAATTTTTAAACAAATTAGGAACGAGCGTTCATTATGTGGGGTATATGGGCAATAAGCTTAAAAAGCAGCTTGTCATATACAAAAATATGATTCGACTCTTAAAGAGTAAAAAATATGATGTCGTTCACATTCATTCGGATGTTGCAAATAAACTTCTTGTTTCAGGTATGGCGGCAAAGAGATGTGGAGTAAGGAAAATCATTCTACATGCGCATGCTACAGGAATTGACGGTAATAACCGGAATCTTAAAGAGAAGGCACACAGATTATGCAGACCACGTTTACAGACACTTGGAGCGGAATATGCTGCTTGTTCATATGCAGCTGCAAAGTGGATGTTTCCGGGAATTCCAAAATCAGATATAAAATTGATAAAAAACGGTATAGATTTACATAAATATGCATATAATGAAAAAGTTAGAGAATCGGTCAGAAAAGAGTTAAATGTTGAACCTGAGGATTTTCTGATAGGTCATGTCGGCAGATTTATGTATGTTAAAAATCATGAGTATTTGATTAAGATTTTTGCGAATTTTTTCAATGAATGGAATAAGAGAGGGTTGAAAGGAAATCCTAAGTTACTATTGGTAGGAGATGGAGAGTTATATGATGTAATAAAAAAATCAGTCGAAAAGAATGAAATTGCTGACAGTGTTATCTTTTATGGATTAAGTAACCGTGTGCATGAACTTATGCAAGCTATGGACGCGTTTTTGTTGCCATCATTTTCTGAAGGACTGCCAATAGTCGGTATAGAGGCACAGGCAGCCGGTGTGCCTGTTTTGTTTTCTGACAAAGTAACAAGGGAAGCTAAGTTTTTACAAGATGTCCATTTTTTACCTATAGATCGGGGGGCAATTAGGTTATGGTCAGAAGAACTTTTTAAAATAAAAGAAGGTTACAAACGTAGCGATCACACAGATATAATTGAAAAAAAAGGTTACAGTATTGATAAAACTGTAAAATGTTTATTGCAGCTATATGGTGCCCGAGTAGACTCCGACATAGAAAAGTATAAGATGTTAACAGATGTGGAAGTAAAAGAGGAGCTTTTTAGGATGTTATCTGATTTTGCTGATTACTGTGACGAGAATAATCTTCATTACTCTCTATGCGGTGGAACTCTTTTGGGAGCTGTAAGACATAAGGATTTCATTCCATGGGATGATGATGTTGACGTTTTTTTGTCGCGTCCGGATTATGAAAGGCTTCACAGGCTTATCAAGAAAAAACCAATTGGTAAATACTATCGCCTTGAAAGTTTTCAAAATGGAAAATTAAATCTTCCTTTTGCAAAAATCACAGATACTTCAACAAAAATGGAAGAGAAATATTTTTCAAATGATAAGCATCTTTGGATTGATATTTTTCCGGTAGATGGTATGCCTGATTCAGAGGCTAAAAGTAATAAAATGCTGGATGAGATAATGAGGCTAAAAAGATATATCGGATGGGCCTTGGCAAAACCCGGAACCGGTACAACGAAGGTTCGTGCCATGGCAAGAAGCATTGCAATGGTAATACCTAAAATACGAGGGGCAAAGTATTATGCCCATAGGATAAATTCGATTGCAAAAAGAAATAAATTCCAACATTGTGATTATGTAGGGTCTGCAGTGTGGGCGGTCAGCAGGGGTGAACGAATTAAAAAGACTCAATATGAAAATGTTACTGAGGTGGAATTTCACGGTAGAAAATTTCATGCTCCGGAATATGATGATTATTTACGCGGGCTGTACGGGGAGTATATGAAACTTCCTCCATTAAAAGACAGAAAGAGTCATTCTATAACGGTTTTAAAAAAACAATAACGGAGATAGTCGGATGCTGAACTATAATAATGACTATTGGGAAGAAATAAAAAATATAGTTTCATTAATAAGAAATCCGGAAGTGTTAAGAGATAAAAGTATACTTGTTACCGGTGCCACGGGTATGATCTGCTCTACTGTCGTAGATATCTTGTGGTTTATAAAGAAGCATAATAATATAAATATATCTGTTTCGCTGGCAGGAAGAGATGAAAAAAAGATGATTGTAAGATTTCCGTATATGGAAAAAGATGACTATCATTTTTTTGTATTTGACACCTCATTAGATTATAAAATATTTGACAGGTTTGACTATATAATACATGGTGCAGGTAATGCCGATCCTAATGCCATAATGAAAGAACCTGTAGAAACAATACTTACTAATGTTTTGGGACTTAAATCTTTATTTGGTTTATTAAAAGATAAAAATGCCAGACTGGTCTTCATTTCTTCCAGTGAAGTTTACGGAAGGAATATTGGCGATAAACCTATAAAAGAAGATGAATACGGATTTGTGGATATACTTAATCCCAGGGCATGTTATCCTAATGCAAAGAGGATTTCAGAAACAATGTGCGCCGCATTCAAAGAAGAATATGGAAAAGACAGTGTGATTGTACGTCCGGGACATGTGTATGGTCCGTCTATTTCAAATAAGGACAGTAGAGCGTCGGCGGAATTTACCAGAAAAGCCTTTATTGGAGAGGATATTGTTTTAAAAGGAACTGGTGAAAAGGTTCGTTCATATGTGTATACCCTTGATTGTGCATCGGCAATTATCACAGTGATGCTATATGGAGATTCTCTTAATGCATATAATATTTCAAATCCGGATTCAGTAGTATCAATAAAAGAGTTTGCTACGCAAATGGCGACGGAAGCGAATGTGGGTCTTAAATGTGAAATGACAGATACAGTCATTGATAAAACGGGCAATCTTATGGATAATTCCTCGGTTGATTCGAAAAAATTGTTGAGTCTTGGCTGGAAGCCGTATTATAATTTAGAGAAGGGTGTTAAATCTACGTTAAAATACTATGTGGAGGGGTCCGATTTATGAATATAGGATTACTTATTGCAGGTGGAAGCGGAAAAAGAATGGGGCAGGATATACCCAAACAGTTTCTTACAGTAAATGAAAAACCGGTAATAGTTTATACACTTGAAGCATTTCAACAACATCCGGAAATAGATGTTATCGCTGTTGTGTGTATTGAAGGTTGGGAGAATATGCTTTCGGCATATGCAAATCAGTTTAATATATCTAAACTTAAGCATATTATACCCGGAGGAGAAAATGGGCAGGACTCAATAAGAAACGGGGTATATTCTTTAAGAGAAGTTTATGGTGATGACAATATTGTTCTTATCCATGATTCCATAAGACCCATGGTTTCTCCGGAGATTATTTCGGATTGTATTAAGGTGACAAAAAAAGAAGGATGTGCTATAACGGTGATTCCTTGTGCTGAGGCTATGCTTGAGACAGAAGATGATTATGTATCGGATGCCAGTTATCCCAGGGACAGGTTAAAAAGAACACAGACGCCGCAAGGATTTAGGCTTGGTGAAATATGCGATTTGCATAAAAGGGCATTGGAAGAAGGTATTACAAATTCAGTTGCATCATGTACACTTAAGATAGAAATGGGAGAAAGAGTATTTTTTTCAAAAGGCTCAGAAAAGAATATAAAACTGACAACAGTTGAGGACCTTGATATTTTTAAGGCATTGCTTATGGCAGAGAGATCTGATTGGTTGAAATGATTTGGAGATGTAAATATGCTTGAACAGTTAAAAAAAGATGTTTGCAGAGCGAATATTGAATTATTTGAACGTGGTATAGTTATTTATACCTGGGGCAATGTCAGTGCCATAGACAGGGAAAATGGGCATGTAGTAATAAAACCTTCGGGAGTGAGATATGAAAATATGAAGTTTGAGGATATGGTTGTTCTGGAACTTTCCTCCGGGAAAGTGGTAGAAGGAGATTTGAATCCGTCATCAGACACAAAAACTCATTTGGAAATATATAGGGCGTTTAAAGAAATCGGAGGTATTACACATACGCATTCCGTGAATGCTGTATCATTTGCGCAGGCAGGTATGGATATTCGCGCACTTGGAACTACACATGCTGATTATTTTTATGGTGATATACCTTGCACCAGGATGCTAAGTGATGATGAGGTGAAAGGTGACTATGAGTATAACACAGGTAAAGTAATAGTAGAAACGGTTAAAAACAGAAACATTAAACCGTTGGAGATACCGGGAATAAATGTAATGGGTCATGGACCTTTTTCTTGGGGGAAAGATGCGGATGAGGCTGTGTATAATGCAGTTGTTATGGAAACTGTAGCTGAGATGGCACTAAAAACGTTAATGTTGTCACCGGATGCTGCGATTCCTCAATATGTACTTGATAAACATTATAGCAGAAAACATGGTATCAATGCTTACTATGGTCAGGACAATATATAAAACACCCGTAACTGGTTAATAAAAAATCAGTTACGGGTGTTTTTATCATTTATTCTCAGCTTCCATCATGGCTCTTACTTTAAGAGGAAGTCCAAATAGATTTATAAATCCGTTGGCATCCCTGTGGTCATAAAGATCGCCTGTTGTGAATGAGGCGATAGATTCGTTATAAAGAGAGTGGGGTGAGGATGTGCCGAGTTTTATGATATTGCCCTTGTAAAGCTTGAACTTAGACTCACCGGTCACATTCTTCTGTGTTGTCTCTACAAAGCTCTGGAGTGCCTCGCGAAGGGGTGTAAACCATTTTCCTTCATAAACAACCTGGGCGTATTTATTTGCTATATCCAGCTTCTCTGTATATGTATCACGATCTAAGATAAGCTCCTCAAGCTGCTGATGCGCTTCATAAAGGATGGTTCCGCCGGGAGTCTCGTAAACGCCGCGTGACTTCATGCCGACAACACGGTTCTCGACAATATCAATGATCCCGATACCGTGCTTTCCGCCGAGCTTATTTAACTCACGTATTATATCAGAGAGCTTCATCTTTTTGCCGTTCAGAGCAACAGGTGCGCCGGCTTCAAAGCTTATGGATACTTCTTCGGCTTCATTCGGAGCTTTTTCGGGTGAGTTGGAAAGAACAAGCAAATGCTCGTAATCTGGGGCACTTTCGGGATTCTCCAGTTCAAGCCCTTCATGGCTTATATGCCAGATATTGCGGTCACGGCTGTATGAATCACTGGCAGAAGAGAAGGGAAGATCTATACCGTGGTCGCGGCAGTATGCAATCTCGTCTTCTCTGGATTCAAGAGTCCATTTTTCATCACGCCATGGTGCGATTATCTTAAGATCCGGAGCCAATGCCTTGATCGTCAGCTCGAAACGTACCTGGTCATTTCCTTTGCCGGTTGCACCATGACATATAGCTACAGCACCTTCCTTACGGGCTATCTCCACCAGACGCTTCGCGATGACAGGGCGGGCCATACTGGTTCCTAAAAGGTATTTGTTTTCATAAACGGCGTGCGCTTTTATACACGGCAGGATATAATCATCGCAGAACTCGTCTGTCAGATCTTCTATATATAACTTCTCGGCACCGCTTGCCTTGGCGCGTTCATCGAGGCCGTCAAGCTCCTCTTCCTGACCCACATCTGCACATACGCAGACAACATCGTAGTCATAATTTTCCTGAAGCCAGGGGATAATGGTGGTAGTGTCAAGACCGCCTGAATAGGCGAGAATCACTTTTTCTTTCATGGATTTATTCTCCCTTTCAAAATTAGTTATTATAAGAGTTTATTACATTTTGCAAAATGAAGCAAATGTTTTTTTGCGGGTGGAATAATATAGTAAAAAATGATACAATAAATGCGTATTTTTGTTTTGGGTGAAGGTCATGCGTGGTTGTTTTTCGTGTGTATATCACTATGTTTTTTTGAAAAGGAGATCAGACATGAAGAAAATTATTACAATAGCAGCGGGGATTGCCGCGTCAGCTTCTGTACTTGCGGCGTGCGGAGGTGCAGCAGGCGGAAATATAAACGAACAGGATGCAGCAAAGTTTGCCGGAAACTGGAGTGTAAAATCTATAGTTGCAGACGGAGAAGAGTTAAATGTTGAAGAATTATTTGCAGCGGCAGGAAGTGAAAGCAGCATAGGTCTTAATCTTGAAAATAACGGAAACGCATCTTTAAGTCTTCCGTCGCAGGAACCTAACAAAGGGAGTTGGAAGGTCAGCGGAAATGACACGATCCTGCTTACTATCGATGGAAATGATGAAACTGTTACGTTAAAGGATGATAAGCTTGTAATGTCTCATGAAACAGGGGGCACTAAACTGGAACTTATTTTTGGAAAATAATATTTTTATCATTTGCAATTCGAGAAGTATGAAAGGATGTTATATATGGACTTAATTGAAGCAATGGAAAAAAGACATGCGGTCAGGGAATACACTGACAGGCAGATAGATGATGAGACCAAAGCTAAATTGCAGGAAGTCATTGATGAGTGTAATAAAGAGGGAAACTTAAACATTCAGCTTTTTACGGATGAACCCGGGGCGTTCGATGAAAGTATACTTATATATGGCAAGATAAAAAACGGACGTAATTATTTTGCTATGATAGGTGAAAATGCACCTGACCTGGAGGAAAGAGTAGGATACTACGGAGAGAAACTTGTTCTTAGTGCACAGCAGATGGGTCTTAATACCTGTTGGGTAGGAACCACCTACAAAAAGATGAACAAACTCATGAACCTGAGAGAGAATGACAGGATAGTTCTTGTTATTGCTCTCGGATACGGAGAAAATCAGGGAGAGGCTCATAAATCAAAAGACATTTCATGTGTGGCAAAATCCGAAGGAGATAGTCCTGAATGGTTTTTAAAGGGTGCTAAGGCTGCCCTCCTTGCGCCTACTGCCATAAATCAGCAGAGATTTACATTTACATTGCTGGAGGATGGGAAAGTTAAGGCGGATCCGGGAAGGGCATTCTTCTGTAAAGTTGATCTGGGTATAGCAAAATATCACTTTGAGTTGGGAGCAGGTAAGGACAGCTTCGAATGGGCATGAGGAAAAAAGGAGTCGAAAGGCTCTTTTTTTATAGATTTAGTTGATGACAAATAGCGAACGCTTGTTTACAAAGCCGGAGCGGTGTGATAGTATACATGTATCAAATCTGCCTGATCCTCAAAATGATAGTTTATACGGCAGGATTGAAAAATACAGGATTCCCGTTAACCGGACCTTTTTAAGGAGTGTAATGTGAGTTATATATGTATAGATCTGAAATCTTTTTATGCTTCCGTAGAGTGTGCCGAGCGGGGGCTTGATCCCATGACTGCCAGACTTGTGGTAGCTGATCCGGAGAGAAGCAACAAAACCATATGTCTGGCTGTTTCTCCGGCTTTGAAAAAAATGGGAGTAAAAAACAGGTGCCGGGTTTTCGAGATTCCGGAAAATATTGACTATATTATGGCACCGCCGCGTATGCAGAAATATATAGATTATGCTGCAGATATATACGGCGTTTATCTGGATTACATTTCCCCGGCTGACATTCATGTATATTCCATTGATGAGGTGTTTATAAATGTAGCACCGTATCTGGACAGATATGGAAAAACACCGAAGGAAATGGCACTGATGCTAATGGATGAAGTTTATTCCAATGTAGGAGTAAGGGCTAGTGCGGGAGTAGGAACCAATTTGTATCTTACAAAAGTAGCATTAGATATAACAGCAAAGCATTCTAAGGATTTTATAGGGGTTCTAAATGAGAAAAGCTATCGTAAAAAACTTTGGAATCACAGACCTCTTACAGATTTTTGGAGAATAGGAAGGGGCACGGCAAAAGAGCTTGAACGCATGGGACTTTTGACTATGGGAGATATTGCCTGTTGCGATGAAGAGCTTCTTTATGATCATTTTGGGATTGATGCAGAACTTTTAATAGATCATGCATGGGGGCGGGAAAGCACAACGATAGCAGATATTAAAAATTACAGACCGGAAGCCAACAGCCTGACAAGCGGACAGGTTCTTATGCGGGATTATTCTTTTGATGAGGCCGTGGTCATTGTCCGGGAAATGGTAGAAAATCTGTGCCTTAGTATGTCTTCAAAGAAAGTGATAACTGATTCTGTTTCATTTAGTGTGGGATATTCCCGCACATTTCACCGTGATTCTGACAGGGGAACAGTAGCTATGAGAGAGCCTACCAATATGGCAAATATTATTATTCCGGCAGTGCTGGCCGGATTCGAGAAGGTGACGGATAAATTAACGCCTGTAAGACGCATTAACATATCGTGTAATGATCTGGAGGAGGAAAAGCTTACACATCAGCTTACGCTGGAAGAGATGATTAAAAATGATATTGCAGATAAAAGCAAGATGCAAAATGCAGTAGTGGATATTAAAGAAAGATTTGGGAAAAATGCGGTTTTTAGAGGTACTGATTTACAAGATTGCGCTACGGCACTGGAACGGAACCGTCAGATAGGCGGGCATAAAAGCGGCGTTTAAATATTTTAAATATACAGAACAGGTCTGCAAAATTAATTTTTAAATTATTTGATATTATAAATAAATAACACAACTGTCACAAAAAATAATGTATAATATTTGTAATTTTGCAAAAGAAAAGGATAAGAAAACCATGAATAAATTTGCATTTTTGATAATACCTGTTACCGGGGCAGTTCTTTTGGCCGGATGTTCAGGTGATACCGGAAAGAAGGTTATGGTAGAGTCTGTAGCAGATATAACAGGTACAGGTTCTACAGCCGGACTGGACCGGTATGCAGGTGTTATAGAATCCAGCAGTGATGTTAAGGTGGAAAAGGACAGTAACAAAACAGTGTCGGAGGTACTTGTAAAAGTGGGCGACACTGTTTCAAAAGATCAGGTTCTGTTTAGGTACGATGAGTCCCAGACAAAGCTTAATGCTGAAAAAGCACGGATTGAACTGGAACAGCTTAAAAGCAGTGTTGAATCAAAAAGATCCGAGATAGCTACGTTGGAAAGAGAAATCGGTAGTGCAGATGCTGACAACAGAACCTCCTATACATTGCAGATCCAAGAGCTGAAGGCGGATATAACAGAAACGGAGTATAATATAAGCTCCAAAGAAAAGGAGCTGGAGAATCTGGAAAAAACATTGGATAACCTGGACGTGAAATCTCCGTCAGACGGTAAAATCCAGTCCGTAAATTCCGCGGAAAATGCAGATGACAAGACGTTTATAACCATTCGGCAGACGGGAAATTTCCGTATAAAAGGTTATGTAAATGAAACGAATCGTTCTTCTCTTCATGAGGGGATGGAAGTGGTTATACGCTCGCGTGTGGATGATGTTGTGCAAAAGGGTACTATAAAGACAATAGATCTGAAGAATCCCTCATCTGCATCAACAACGGAAGACAGCGGCTTTTATATGGGAGGAGAAGGTGATGATACTTCTACATCCAGCAAATATCCTTTTTATGTTGAACTTGCGCAGACGGAAGGTTTTATAATCGGTCAGCATGTATATATAGAACCGGATTACGGACAGACAGAAACTGTAACGGATGGATTGTATCTGCCGGGATATTATATAAATGACACAGAAAGTACTCCCTGGGTTTGGGCGAAGTCAGAGGGAGACAGGCTGGAAAAAAGAAGTCTGGAGCTTGGAGAATATAAAGAAGAGCTGGATTCTTATGAGATTAAAAACGGCCTTTCCACAGACGACTATATAGCACCGCCCGATTCGGAATTGAAGGCAGGTATGACATGTATAAAGATGAATCAGGTGACGGGAGATGAAAAAGATGTATATGTTCCGGGGATGGAAGGACCGGTGACAGATGACATGCAGATGGTTGAAGAAAACGTAGTGCAGGAGACTCTGTCAGATGAATCCTCACCGGTGGAAAAAGATGCCGCACCGGTGATGCCGGCGGGGGTTTTTAACGGTCAGCCGGCTCCGGGAGAACAAAGTACAGCGGAGGTGAATCCTTAAATGTTAGTGGATATGAGAAAAATATGTAAGGATTTCACAATGGGCAAGTCACAGGTACATGTGTTAAAAGATGTTGATCTGACTGTAGAAGAAGGGGAGTTTCTGGCTATAATGGGACCATCGGGTTCCGGTAAATCCACACTGATGAATATTTTGGGGTTTTTGGATGTGCCTACATCAGGTGAGTATATTTTTAACGGAGACAATATGGAAAAGGCAGGAGATAATCGTCTGGCCGACGTCAGAAATAAAGAAATCGGTTTTATATTTCAGTCGTTCAATCTTTTGCCCAAGATGACGGCGCTGGATAATGTTGCCCTGCCGCTTATGTATGGAGGTGTATCCAAAGCGAAGAGAAGAAGTATAGCTGCCGGGGCACTGGCGACGGTCGGACTTGAGGAACGCATGGATCACAGACCTGATCAGCTTTCCGGAGGACAGTGTCAGAGGGTGGCTATAGCAAGGGCGATAGTGGGGGATCCCAAACTTATACTTGCAGATGAGCCTACAGGAGCGCTTGATTCGGAGTCCGGAGGTATAGTTCTTGATATTTTTGAAAAGCTGCATGACAAAGGAGCTACCATCATTATGATCACTCATGATGCGGATGTGGCATCCAGAGCAGATCGTATCATGTATATAAAAGACGGTGTACTTGCCGGAGGTGATGTTGTTGGGTAAAAGATTAAAGAGAGCCATTATAGGGGTATGTGTGGGAGCGGGCATTGCCGGCGGAATAACAGCAGGTCTGATCATTTACAAAAATGCCGGAAGAAGTCCCGTAAATGTGTATGCTATGGCAGATCTGGCTATGCAGGATCCTGAAGGAACAGGGGGGAAGGTTACCCAGGGTAGCGTCACGGCAGAGGGGATACAAAAAGTCTACTTGTCATCATCCCAGAATGTGGCGGATGTAAAGGTGCATGAGGGTCAGGAGATAAAGAAAGGGGAGGTTCTTTTCAGTTATGATACAACTCTTTCAGATCTTGATGTGGACAGAGCGAATGTAAAGGTCGGACGCATGGAACTTGAGCTGAAACAGGCCACAGACGAGCTGAACAAACTGTATAATATGCAACCTCACACTACACAGACGATACAACCGGATCACAAAGTGGAATACAAGCCGGTAGAGACTCCCAGAAAACTGGCAGGAAGCGGAACTATGGAAGATCCGTACATATATATGATAAGCGAAGATGATACTATTTCGGGGGATTTATTAAAAAAACTACTGCCAACGGATGAAAAAACCAATGATGAAAAAAAAGAGGGGGATTCAAAAAAAGAAGTATATATAGCACTTATCACAAGGGAAAATAATGCTTTAAATGCGCAGATCACTTCAAAGCAGGGAGTACGTTTGGAGGTGGAAAACTGCAGTATAAGCGGTATGGGAATATTTAATCCGTTTCTACCGGCGTCTATAGAAGCTTACGAAGAGCAGCCTGAACCCTATGAGGTTGAGTCGGGATCGGAACATACAGCTGAGGAATTGGCACAGTTACGTGCTTCAAAAGAAAAAGAGATAGCGGATATGAAAAGAAATATTTCTCTTGCAAGAAATGAGTATGAAAGACTTAAACTTGAGACTGAGGATAATTCTGTAAAAAGCACCACGGACGGGGTTGTGACAAAGGTACGTTCCGAAGGTGAAGCAAGAGACGGAAATAACGCATTTATAGAGGTGAGTGCAGGAGGAGGTTATTTTGTTACCGGTACGGTAAACGAATTTGACCGGGATGATCTTTCAGTTGGGCAGCGTGTAGATGTATCTGTTTTTGCAATGGACTCCGGAGACAGTACGGATTATAAAGGTGAAATCACGGAGATATCGGATCGTCCGGTCAGGTCTGATGAAAACACGGACATGTACGGGGGGTATTCTTATGGTGAAGGAAATACCAATACCTCATATTTTCCTTTTAAGGTCAAACTGGAAAAGGATGCCGGTCTAAATGAAAATACTTATGCTGAGATAGCGTATAGTGCAGATGGGGAGAATGGAAGTGAGATTTTTCTTCCAAAAGCATTTATAAGAACAGAAAGTGGCGACAGTTATGTGTATATCAAAGGCGATAAAGATACACTGGAAAGAAAAAGTGTAAAGACGGGCAGGGAACTGTGGGGAGAGTATATACAGATAAAAAACGGAATAAAAGCAGAAGATATGATAGCATTTCCTTACGGTAAAAATGTTTTCGAAGGTGCAAAAACAAAGGTATCGGATATTGAGGCGCTTTATGAAGGTACCGGTTATTAAAGAAAGGGGGAACTTATGCTTGAAAATATAGTTGTATCATTGAAAAGTATATGGTCACATAAGTTAAGATCTCTCTTGACCATGCTAGGGATAATTATCGGTATCGCATCGATAATCACCATAGTGTCCACTATTATGGGGACAAATGAACAGATAAAGGAAAATATCGTCGGCTCCGGAAATAACGTTGTAAATGTCAGACTCACAAAAGGTGGTACAGAATACGAGTTTGATTACGAAAGTAATCCGGAAGGAGTACCGGTCATAGATGAAAATAAAAAATCGGAATTATTGGATATTAAGGGCGTAGAAAGGGTTTCTTTATACAGATACAGAAGCTATGCACAGGGTATATTCTATAAAAACAATGCCTACAACGGTGCGGTTTATGGTGTCGATAGTGATTTTTTGGGAGTAAATGATTACAGGATAATAGCAGGACGATCTTTTACTCAGGATGATTTTGACAAACACCGTAAAGTAATTATCATAGACAGCAAAACTGCGACGAGTCTTTTTGAAGGCGACAGAGCAGTAGGGGCGACACTTGAAATAAACGGTGAGCCATTTATAGTTGCAGGCATAGCAGAAAGACAGGTGGATAAAACACCAAAGATAGAATCAATAACAGACTATGAAATGTATGCAGGCAATACATCAAATGCTGTATTTATCCCGGACAGCAGCTGGCAGATAGTGTACAGGTATGATGAGCCCCAGTCTGTGGCCGTGAAGGCACGTTCTACAGATGAAATGACAGCAGTTGGAAAATCAGTTGCGGATTTACTCAATTCTGTGATTGATTCAGACAAAAAGACAAAATACGAGGCGGAGGATTTACTTGAACAGGCTGCCAATATGCAGACACTTGCCAATTCCACAAAAAACCAGTTGATTTGGATAGCGGGTATTTCACTTCTGGTTGGAGGAATAGGAGTGATGAATATTATGATGGTATCTGTTACCGAAAGAACCAGAGAAATTGGTCTGAAAAAAGCCATAGGAGCCCGTCGCAGCAGGATTCTTAACCAGTTTCTTACGGAGGCGGCAGTGTTGTGTGCCATAGGAGGTTTGCTTGGAGTGGCAGGAGGTATAGGACTGTCAAAACTCCTGTCCGCAGTTATGGAAACGCCCACGGCTATAAGCATACCGGCATGTATAATATCTGTGGTATTCTCTACCCTTATAGGGATAATATTCGGACTTATGCCTGCCATAAAAGCTTCAAAATTAAATCCCATAGAAGCGTTGAATAAAGTATAAGGAGAAATGTTGTTTTCAAATTGAAATACACATGTAATGAAGGATTATGAAAAAAAAGATTTTAAGTATGCTACTTGCAGGTTTTACCGGAGTGATAGTGCTTTCAGGGTGTTCGGGAAAGACTGTAACGGTAGATGAAAAAACGACCCGTCTGAATCCGGGGACTTACACGGGTCAAAGCAGTAAAAGTGATGATGAAAAAGCCGGTGGATATACCATAGTAAAGCTCACCATAGGAGAGGACAACAGGATAACGGATGTACAGCTTGAAATATACGATGCAAACGGAAAAAACAAATTTTCCGAAGATTATGGAAAGACTTATGGCGAGATAACGGATGAGGAAGCGTATAAAACTGCACAAAATGCAGCTAAGATAGCAAAGCAGTATGCAGATCAGTATATGGCGACACAAAGCTTATCAGAGGTGGATGTTATAACCGGTGCCACTATATCATATGACCAGTTTATAGAGGCTGCGGATATTGCTTTGCAAAAGGCTTCGGAAAAAGAATAAAAGCATTTATATGCTGACAAATACCGGTTTGCGTTTTGAGAAAAATGTGACATATTTAAATCCGCATTCTTTCAAGACATTTATGGCTCTTACTATGCCGTGACCGATATCAGCGGCAGAATGGGCGTCGGAACCGGTTGTGATTATTTCGCCGCCAATTTCTTTATACAGTTTTATAATGGGAGCAGAGGGGTTGGCATGGTAAGACTTCCTCCATCCGGCGGTATTTATCTCGATCCCCTTTCCTTTGTGGATCAGGACAGAAAGGATTTCACGAATCAAATCCATGGGTATAAGGTGGTCGTGGTTGTCTTTGAGAGATTTATCAGGGATATATCGTGTTATATAATCCAGATGACCGTATACATCGAAATTATTAAGAGTTTTGACACATTCGTAAATATACTCGAAATACCGTTTTACACCTTCAGCTATAGTTTTATCGGCCCAGAACTGCGGATAATACGGATCCAGTCCGTCTACTACATGAGAAGAGCCTATGATAAAATCCAGTTTGCCTTCGGGATCATAGGATTCTATACGGTCTCCGGCAGGAAGAGTAAGGCCCTGTTCGAGACCGATATATATTTCGGGAGCATCAGATCTGAGCGAAAAATCATCCCGGATGGAAAAAAGGTTTTTGGTATAGTTATCAAAATCCAGTTTAAACAGATTGGGGCTTTCGGGGTTGTCATAATCAAAGTCGTTATGCTCGGTAAAACACATACCGCTTAAGCCGGCCTTTATTGCGGCTTCTATTTCAGCAGCAGGATCGGCTTCAGAATCAGATGAAAAACGACTGTGAAGATGAAGATCATATAATTTTATGTTTTTTTGAAGCATGATTATCTTAGCCTTTCTTAATTCGGTATTTTTTGATAAATAGAATTGAAGTATTATATCACAAAAACATCAGAGAAAAAACAACTTGCTTATTATTCTGTTTTTATATACAATAAAGGTGTATGACTATTATTAAAATTAAGACGTTTTTATTTCAGGAGGAACAATAAATGTCAGTAAAGGTTGCGATTAACGGTTTCGGTCGAATTGGAAGACTTGCGTTTAAGCAGATGTTTGAGGCGGACGGATATGAGATAGTTGCTATAAATGATCTCTCCAAGCCTTCCATGCTTGCATATCTTTTAAAGTATGATTCTACACAGAGCAGATTCGTAGAGCTTGGTAAAGAAAATGAGATAAGCGGTGACGATGAAGCAGGAACACTTACAGTACGTGGAAAGACTGTAAAGATCTACGGAGAGAGAGAAGCTGTTAATATCCCCTGGGGTGATCTTGGGGTAGATGTAGTGCTTGAGTGTACGGGCTTCTATACGTCAAAAGAAAAGTCCATGGCTCACATAGAGGCCGGAGCAAGAAAAGTTGTTATATCTGCTCCTGCAGGTGATGACCTTAAGACTATCGTTTACAATGTAAATCATGACACACTTACAGCTGAGGATAATATCATTTCTGCTGCTTCATGCACGACCAACTGTCTCGCTCCCATGGCAAAAGCACTCAATGATATTGCACCTATAGAGTCCGGTATTATGAAGACAATACATGCCTATACAGGTGACCAGCAGCTTTTGGACAGCTCTCAGAGAAAGGGCAACTTACGAAGATCCAGAGCAGCAGCCTTAAATATTGTACCTGCATCATCAGGCGCAGCAAAAGCGATAGGTCTTGTTATACCCGAGTTGAACGGGAAATTAAACGGATCGGCTATGCGTGTTCCCACTCCGACGGGATCTATCACCATGCTTTATGCTCTGGTAAATAAAGAAATAACAAAAGAAGAGATAAATGCGGCGATGAAGGCGGCAACCAATGAAACATTCGGATATACTGAAGAGCAGATTGTTTCAAGCGATATTATCGGTATGAGCTATGGTTCTCTTTTTGACGGAACTCTTACAATGTGCATTCCTTCAGGTGACGGACGTACACATGTCGAGGTGGCGGCATGGTATGACAATGAGAATTCATACACAACACAGATGGTAAGAACCATAAAACATCTCGCATCACTTTGATAAACATCAGAAGATAATAAGTTTATGGCTGTGAAAGCAGTGACAGCAGTCACTTTTTTGCAGCCGATTTTAGTTTTAAGTGAATTTACACGGAAAGGCGGCTAAAACCCATGTTAAATAAAAAGACTGTGGACGACATTGATGTAAAAGGATTAAGAGTATTGTGCAGATGTGATTTTAATGTTCCTATTGATGGAGACAAGATCACAGACGATAAACGACTTGTAGATTCTCTGCCGACGATTAAAAAGCTTATCAATGATGGAGGAAAAGTTATACTCTGTTCTCATTTTAATAAACCCAAAGGTGTGGATCCTGCATTTTCACTTCTTCCTGTAGCTAAAAGACTGTCAGAACTGTTGGGGAAAGAAGTGATATTTGCAGACGATGATAATGTTGTGGGTGAAAATGCCAGAGCAGCGGTTGAAGCCATGAAGGACGGAGATGTTGTTCTTTTACAGAACACCAGGTTCAGACCTGAGGAAAAAAAGAACGAAGATAATTTCTCAAAGGAACTTGCTTCTCTTTGTGACGTATACGTAAATGATGCATTTGGAACAGCACACAGAGCTCATTGTTCCACGGAGGGTGTTACTAAGTTCGTAGATACCTGTGTTATCGGCTATCTTATGGAAAAAGAAGTGAACTTCCTTGGTAATGTTATCGAAAATCCCCAAAGACCTTTTGTATCTATTCTTGGCGGTTCAAAAGTATCATCGAAGATCGGTGTCATTGAAAATCTGCTGGATAAAGTGGACACTTTGATCATCGGCGGTGGTATGTCATTTACATTTCTTAAGGCCAAAGGGTTGAATGTAGGTAAGTCTCTGGTTGAAGATGATTATATAGATTATTCTGTGAAAATGCTTGAAAAAGCAGAGAAAAACGGTGTAAAGCTTTTACTTCCGCTAGACATACTGGCTGTAAAAGAGTTTGATAAGGATGCAGATTTCAGAGAAACGGGTGTGGACGATATCAGAGACGATGAAATGGGACTTGATATCGGATCTGAGACGATCAAATTGTTTACAGAGGCGCTGCAGGGGGCGAAAACAATAGTATGGAACGGACCTATGGGGGTATTTGAATTCCCTAACTTTGCCAAAGGCACAAGAGCGGTTGCAGCAGCTATGGCTGAATTAAATGATGCCGTGACCATTATCGGCGGAGGAGATTCGGCAGCAGCGGTAAACAGCATGGGATTTGCAGATTCCTATACCCATGTATCCACGGGTGGAGGAGCCTCTCTCGAGTTTATGGAAGGAAAGATTCTTCCCGGAGTAGAAGCAGCAGATGACAAATGATTTAAATGACCGGTTTTAAGGAGTGCTAAACATGAGAAGAACAGTAGTAGCTGCCAACTGGAAGATGAATATGACTCCATCTCAGGCAGAAGAGTTTATAAATGCTATTAAAACAGATATAAACGGTGCGGACAATGAAGTTTTTATAATACCTCCATTCATTGCGATACCTAAAGTGATCTCTCTTTTAGAGGATACTGATGTTAAGGTTGGAGCGCAGAATCTTTATTTTGAGGAAAAAGGTGCATTTACCGGGGAAATATCCGCTGAAATGCTTACGGACGCGGGAGTTGAAGCGGTTGTAATAGGTCATTCAGAAAGAAGAGAGTATTTCAGTGAAGATGACGAAATAATAAATAAAAAGCTTAAAAAAGCAATTGAGCATGGTCTTACTCCAATTCTTTGCTGCGGAGAATCTCTTGAAACGAGAGAAGAGGGAAAGGCAGCAGAGTGGATAGAAAGACAGATTACACAGGATTTTGATGGTATTGGCAGAGAGGATGCACTTAAATGCATTATTGCTTATGAACCTATCTGGGCCATCGGAACAGGAAAAGTAGCCACCAGTGATCAGGCTGAAGAAATATGCGCAAAGATAAGGGAAAAGCTGACACAGCTATATGATCAGGAAGCGGCAGACGGTATCAGGATCCTTTACGGTGGCAGTGTAAATGCGGGCAACTGTGCGGAGCTTTTTGCCAAAGACAACATTGACGGAGGACTTATAGGCGGTGCAGGACTGAAGCCGGAGTTTACAGATATAGTTAAAACCGGTTCGCCAAATTAAACCGACCGGATGACTACAGAAAAGAGGGAGAAAAAATGAAGAAAAGACCGGTTCTTTTGACAATACTTGACGGTTTCGGCATTGCACCGCCGGGAGCGGGAAACGGGATAGAAACAGCCGATACCCCTGTTTTTGATATGTTAAAAGAAAAGTATCCTTTTGTGTATGGTTATGCCGGGGGTGAGGCGGTTGGTCTTCCCAGAGGTCAGATGGGCAATTCTGAAGTCGGTCATCTTAATATCGGTGCCGGAAGGATTATTTATCAGGAACTCACCAGAATAAGCAAGTCCATAGAAGACGGGGATTTTTTTGAAAATCCTGCATTTCTCCAGGCAGTCGATAACTGCAAAAAAAATGACTCGGCATTTCATATAATGGGCCTTTTATCTGACGGTGGTGTTCATAGTCTTGATGAGCATCTTTTTGCACTTATTCGTCTGGCGGCAGAAAAGGGACTGAAAAAAGTGTATATACATGCATTTATGGACGGTAGGGATACAGCTCCGGATTCGGGTGCAGGATACATGCAAAAACTGGTAGACAACATAAATGCGGTCGGCGTTGGAAAAGTTGCTACAGTTACAGGCAGATACTTTGCAATGGACAGAGATAACAGATGGGAACGTGTTTCAAAAGCCTATGAGGCTGTTACGGCGGGAACAGGTGTGGAGGCTGCGGATCCTGTGCAGGCACTGAAAGAATCTTATAAAAACGGAGTGACGGATGAGTTTGTTGAACCTGTAATAATTACTTCAGATGATGGTTCAAAGGCGACTGTAAAAGACGGAGACAGTGTTGTATTTATAAATTTCAGGCCGGACAGAGCCAGAGAGCTTACGAGGGCATTTTGCGATGATGACTTTGACGGCTTTGACAGAGGTCAGAGAAAAAATGTCGTATTTGTATGTATGACTGATTATGATCCCCTGATCTCCAATAAAATAGTTGCATTCAAAAAAGAAAAGATTGTAAATACCTTCGGTGAATATATTTCATCCCTTGGTCTGAAGCAATTAAGACTGGCAGAGACCGAGAAATATGCTCATGTAACATTTTTCTTTAACGGCGGGATAGAAGAACCTAATGAAGGTGAAGACAGGATACTGATCCCGTCTCCTAAAGTGGCCACATATGATCTGATGCCGGAGATGAGTGCAGTTACAGTTTGTGACAAGCTTGTAGAGGCGATTGATGGCGATAAATATGATTGCATCATTGTGAATTTTGCAAATCCCGATATGGTTGGACATACAGGAGATATGGATGCAGTCGTAAAGGCGATAGAGACCATAGACGGATGCCTTGGCAGGATTTATGATAAAGTCATTGAAAAGGATGTGGTATGGTTTATATGTGCCGACCATGGAAATGCAGAATGCATGCTGGATGAGAGCGGATCACCCATGACTGCGCATACGACCAATCCGGTTCCTTTTATATTAGTGAATTATGATAAGGATTATACATTAAAGGATTGCAAGGGGAGATTATGTGATATCATACCTACTCTTATGGAAATAATGGGGTTAAAACAACCTGAAGAAATGACGGGTCGATCACTTTTACAAAAAAAATAAAAAAGTATTTGCATTTATTTTGCAGATATGATATTATTTTTCGGTATTAGTTTTTGGAGGAGATATGCATGGGCGCATTACGCATTGTTTTAACACTTATATTTTTAGCTGCAGGCGTCATCCTCACTATTGTGATCATGAGACAGGAGAGTAAGCAGAGAGGTTTGTCGGCTACCCTTACGGGTGGCGGCGGAGCTCCTGACAGTTCCTACTGGGCTAAAAACAAAGGTCGTTCTACAGAGGGCAGGCTTGTTATATGGTCAAGGGTACTCCTTATCATATTCCTTGCTCTTGGAATGATATTAAATATTAAAGTTTTTTAATACTATTGTAAGTGGGCACTCTTTTTTGAGTGCCTTTTTTAGACTGAAAGACTACTAGCATAAGTAAGAGGACTGAAGAAGTGGAAGAAAATAAAGATAAAAGGAATAATTTGCCGGAAAATGAAGAACCCGCACATGATATAGGTATATTTGTGAGCAATAGAAAGGGTTTTGGGTTTATCAAACCGGAAGACGGATCGGATGATGTTTTTGTAGCCGGAAGAAATAAGGGCAGCGCATTCCATCAGGATCGGGTAAGGTTTGAGATAATACGTGAGGGGGATGGAGATTCCAATCCGGAAGGCTGTATTAAGGAAATAATAGAAAGATCCCTGACTGACATAGTGGGTACATATTCTGCCAGTGAAAGGTTTGGGTTTGTAAAACCCGATATAAACAATATAAGCTCCGACATTTTCATTCCCGGAAAAAAATCAAAAAGAGCACAAAATAACGATAAGGTTCTGGTGCACATTGTAAATTATGGCGGCGGTGATAAAAGACCGGAAGGAGAGGTAGTAGAAATCCTCGGTCAGAAGGGTGAGCCGGGAGTGGATGTTTTGTCTGTTTTGAAATCAAGAGGAGTTCCGACAAAATTTCCTCATGAGGTTCTGGAAGAAGCTGCCGGGGTGCCGGAAAAGGTCGGTGCTGAGGAAATAGAGGGACGTATTGATTACAGAGATACATTTACAGTTACCATAGACGGAGACGAGACCAAGGATTTTGACGATGCAATGAGTCTGACAGTCGAAAACGGGATTTATCACTTAGGTATACATATAGCGGATGTGACTCATTATGTTAGTGAAAACGGTGCTATAGATAAAGAAGCTCTTCACAGAGGAACAAGCGTATACCCTGTAGACAGGGTGGTTCCCATGATCCCTGAAAAACTTTCAACCGGAATATGTTCTCTTGTGAAAGATGAGGACAGGCTGACATTGAGTTGTTTAATGGACTTTGATCAGGAGGGTGAAATGCTTTCCTGTAAAATAGACGAAACCGTTATAAGAGTTGACCGCCGCATGACATACAGCGAGGTTGCGGCTATGTTGGAAGATCCGGACACCGTTAAAGATGAGGATAAGAAAGATGTTTTTCCCTTGCTTGAAAATGCAGTTAAACTTACCGATATGTTTAGGGAAAAGAAAACCCGCAGAGGTGCTGTGGATTTTGAGTTTGCTGAACCGGAGATAACTTTGGATGAAATGGGACATCCCGTTGAGATAAAGGCACGCAGCCGAAATGCGGCCACCATGATAATCGAAGAGCTTATGCTTAAGGCAAATGAAACAGTAGCCAGGACATTGTCTCTGGATGAGGAATGGAGAGGTACGCCTATGATCTACAGATCCCATGAAGCACCCGAACCTGAAAGGATAGAGACCTTAAGAAATCTTGTATGGTCACTTGGACATGGCTTTAATGTGGATCTTAAAGATATAAAACCCATAGATATTCAAACTCTTGTAAATAGTGTCAGCGGAACAAAAGAAGAACTGTTGATAACCACCATGACGCTCAGATGTATGAAGAGAGCTATGTATTCTACAGCATCCAGGCAGACAGATGAGACGACAGGTGATACAAATATCTTTAAACCGGTGGGACATTTTGGTCTTGCTGCTGATTATTACTGCCATTTTACATCTCCCATAAGGCGTTATCCGGATTTAATAAATCACAGGATAATAAAGAAAAAGCTGCATGGAGATCTTAGTGATGAAAAAATAAAAAAATACAGAAAAAATCTGCCGGATCTTGCCCAGCATGTATGTGAGACCGAACACAGAGCCATAGAGTCTGAAAGAGATACCAATAAGATCAAGATGGCAGAGTACATGAATGAAAGAAAAGGACAGGAGTTTGAAGGAGTTATATCCGGCATGGCTTCCTGGGGGATATATGTGGCTCTGCCAAATGCAATAGAAGGTATGGTGCCGCTTTCATCCATGGATGACGGATTTTATGTTTTTGACGAAGATCATATGGTTATGAGACGTGAGACCGGAGGCAGAGAGTTTCATGTGGGAGATGAGGTTAAAGTGAGGGTTACAGAGGCGGATCCTGAGCTAAAGATTATTGATTTCGAGTTTGTATAATAAAACGACGTGGGAAAAGTGGCGTTTGGAAAGGAGTAAAATGTCCGGAAAAGAACCTGTGAAAATACTGGTAAACAATAAAAAGGCATTTTTTGATTATTTTATAGAAGAAAAATATGAAGCCGGGATAGAGCTCCACGGAACAGAAGTAAAATCCATCCGTATGGGGAAATGTTCTATAAAAGAAGCGTATATACAAGTGGTTAATGATGAGATTTTTATCTATAATATGAATATAACTCCATATGAAAAAGGCAATATTTTCAATAAAGATCCACTGAGAGTGAAACGGCTTCTTTTACATAAAAGTGAGATACGGAAACTTGAAGGTGGTGTTGCCGAACAGGGATATACCATAATGCCGTTAAATGTACATCTGACCAGGGGGAGAGTAAAACTTGATATAGGTCTTGCGAAGGGTAAGAAGCTTTATGATAAACGCCACGATATAGCTAAGAAAGACCAGGCCAGAGAGGCAAGGAAGGAATTTAAGATCAAAAATCTTGGGTAAATTAACCGACAGTTGTATTGCCCGTTTATGTATAAAATGTTATTATAATCATGCTACGCTGTTCCGGGTATTGAAATACAACAGTATCTGAGTATACTACGTTTTTGTGCTAAGACGTAATGTAGATAAAAATATTATAAGCAGATGCTGCATAATGAAAATTAATACTTTGAACAGAAGTATCATATATGATTTTCACAGGGGGTAGTAAAGGTTTCGACAGGGGTCGTGAAGGCGGGGAAGCTATCCGCAGGCGTGCGTTAAACGTAACATTAAAATAAACGCTGACGATAAAAACGAATTAGCGCTTGCTGCTTAATTTAATTTAAGCGCAGGAAAAGCCGTTTCTATTACAAACGGCGGTCCGACCTGTATCACTCGCAGTGCGGGATCCGGGCCTCATTTATGCGGGAAACGACACCGGCGATGTCTTGTGACCGGTTGGGCGTATAACAGGGCTGGATCTGCTTTCGGCGTTGGTTTCCGGAGGCAGGTTAAGATGGCTTATGCACATGATCAACTATGATAGTAGAAGACCGGACGGACCGGCTTTTGGACACGAGTTCGACTCTCGTCTACTCCATTGGCACACCTTAAACAGGTGTGTTTTTTTGTTTGTAAAAGGGGATGTAAAAGTATATAATAATCAGTATATGAGATATATCCCAAAATGATCTACTGAAAGGAGCACGTGACATATGGATGCGGAGCTTAATGAAATCTGTGAAATGTTTGTTCAAAACTATATGAACTTAAAGAATGAGGATGCGGGAACAGATGATGAATTTGTGCTTGCCGGTGCAGGTATATTTACGGCTGCAGGGCGTTTGGCCGATCCTGACGTTATAAGACGTTGTATAGATGTAGTAAATACCGAAAAGGACTTTTTTAAAGATTTTAAAAGCAGAACAGAATTTATTGTTCGTTGCAATATGGCTATTTACAATGATCCTTACAAATTTACAGATGATTTTATACAGGCGTGTACAAAATTTGTGGTCGGGAAAAGATATACCGATGAGATGAATGTATTGTCCACTCTTATGCTGGTAAATGCCGTAAATGTTTCAGATCCTTCAGAATATGATGAAATAATAGAAGAGATAAAAAACGCACTGGACGAGTATACCAACGGTAGTAAACACGGAGAACCGGATAAACCCTTTATTACCCAGATGGTACTTTCCGGACGTGAATATAAAGCAGTCAGAAAAGATGAACTTGTGGGACAGGATATTCTTAAAAGAGGAAGTCTTAAAACAGATAAGGTGTCAGTTAAAACGGTTTCACGCCTTACTTCTCTTTATGATGGAGAAATTGAGACGAAATGTAACAATTTTTGTTCGCTTGGAAATGCATTGAAAAAATCAAAGCGTTCATTAGGGCAGGGAAGGGTGAATGCTATGCTTCCAATCCTGACTATGCTGGATATGCCTGAGGATCAGATCGTAAGAATGGTTTCCGATGCTGATGATTGTTTGAAGTGCTTTAGGCCGTTTAAAGGGCTTATGGGACTTGAGGCTGAACTTCGCAGATTGTTTGCCATGCTTTGTGTTATAAAAAGGTTTGATGGCTCACAGGGGCGTGATACGGCCATTGCCGCTATGCTGGCTGTATATATAGTTATTATGAGAGGGACAAGAACCTTTTAATTGAATATGAAAAAAAGAGGCATGGATAAAAACTATCCGTGTCTCTTTTTTGTGTAGCCACCAAGGCATTATATCATAAAAAGGCGGCTTGGAGAATGCCTTTATTTTTCTTTTTTCTTTTTGGTTTTCGGTAATACTATCTTATCAAACGCCGCCAGCATCCCCGGCAGTACAAACAGGATAAGGAGTATGGCGCTGGCGGATCCTATGGACAGAGTCAGGCAGATGGGGCCTACTGCCGGATCTGTGGAGATCGCGCCGATTATGCCTGTTACCACTACCATGATAAGCCCCGATGTCAGCACGGTATGTATGGATCCGTCATATGCGGCTTTCAGGGAATCGCGTATATTGCTTTTCTTCCGGTTGTCTCTGTAGTAACCGGTAAACAGTATGCCGTAATCCACGCAGGCTCCCATAAGTATGCACTGCACGATGATATTTGCCAGGTAATTTATGCTGACGCCTCTCAGACCGCTGAAGGCCACGGTGATAAACACACCGCAAAGCACGATAGAAACCAGAAGGGCAGGTATCATGAAATTCCTGAAGGTTATGGCCACGATGGCAAATATGGATGCCACCGTAAGTATGGTGATAAGAAGCATCTCCCCGCCAAATGAGCCCTGCATTTCCTTGTACATGGCAGAGGATCCTATTTTATAATTATCACCTGTCAGCTTTTCGTCGCAGAGTTCGTAAACCTTGTCGGTAAATGCATACGTTTCATCGGATTCATAGGGAAGCCTTGTATTTATCAGAAGGATGGAATGCTCACTGCCCTTAAGCTTTCCTACGGCATCGGCGAGGTCTTTTTTGTATTCCTTAACATCCTGCACGGTGTCATCCTCAAGGACGGATTCAAAACGCTCGTCATTAACCACATTTTCAGCGACGTGATCAAACATCTCAAGAAGGGACAGCTTCCATTGGGGATCGTAGCCCTTCATGCTGCCGTAGAGCATGGTGAGGAGGTAGAGCTCATTTTTCTTTGCGTCATTGCTTACCGAGGCGAAGAGCTCATAGAGAGCATCAGGATCGTAAGCTCTTTGCGAAACCACGGCGTCAGTCACCACATACATGGAATGGAGATCCTTTCTTCGCTCGTCTTTTATATCCTTGGACATCTCCGGGTCGGGAAGGATCTCCTTTTCAAGAAATGTAATAAAGTCATAGGCGCTCATTTTTGCAAAATCGGGATTTATCTTTGAATCCCTCAGGACAAAGAGGCTTTTTAAGTCATCGGTATTTACGTTTCCAAGTACATTTGCCATCTGTTCGTAGCTAAGAGAAGCGTTTTCATAAGAAAGATGCATGATATCAGACAGCCTTCTGAGGTCTGATACGGCTGCAGCGTCAAATGAAGCGCCGTAGGCGGGATTAGGGGCGATGGTATTTATCAGGAAATCCGTC
>CAMOUW010000019.1 GCA_946626755.1 uncultured Clostridia bacterium | reverse complement strand
TTTTACGATGTAGCATCGGAATACAACGGCAATACGGAGTTTTCTGCAGAGCTTGTAAGGGGAGAGACACATGAAAGCTTTGAAGAGGCAGCATACGCTCTTAAGTCGGGACAGACAAGTGATATTGTCGCTGCAGGAGATAAGTACTATATCATAAAATGCTCAAGTGATAATGAGCAGTCAAAGACAGATGCCAACAGGGAGTCATTGTTTGAAAAGGAACAGAGTGAGTACTTTAATAAAGTCCTGATACCATATGAAAATGACTTGTATTTTGAGTTTGATGAAAATAAATGGAACGAAAAAGATCTGAAAAATATTCCCGATAGGGGTGTTCGCTTTGACGACATATACGTAAAGCATATGAAGGAAGGATAATCGTGAGGTAATTATGGCAAAAAAGGATTATGGTGCGGAAAGTATATCTATCCTGGAAGGATTGGAGGCGGTGCGTAAGCGCCCCGGTATGTATATCGGAAGTGTTGGTACCAGAGGTCTGAACCACCTTATATATGAAATCGTAGACAATGCTGTAGATGAGCATCTGGCAGGTTATTGTAGCGAGATATCAGTGACTCTCAATGAAGATGGTTCTGTTACAGTCAGTGATAACGGTCGTGGTATTCCCGTAAGTAAGCATCCTACAGCCGGAGTTTCCGCGGTAGAAGTGGTTTTTACCATTCTTCATGCGGGGGGTAAGTTCGGAGATGAGACATATAAAATATCAGGAGGTCTGCACGGAGTAGGATCGGCTGTTGTAAATGCGTTATCCAAGACACTGAGTGTTACGGTTAAACGTGAAGGTAAAGTATATATGCAAAGCTACGAGAAGGGTAAACCTTTATCTCCGTTGAAAGAAACAGGGACCTGTGCAAAAAAAGATACCGGGACGACAGTTACATTTTTACCTGATGATGAGATATTTGAAAAAACCGTATTCAAGGCGGAAATGGTCAGATCCAGACTTCACGAGACAGTTTATCTGAATCCGAGTCTTAAAATAAATTTTGAGGACAAAAGACCGGAATCGGCACTTAAAGAATGTTTCTATGAGCCTGATGGTCTCAGTGCCTATGTAAGAGAATTGAACAAGGGTAAAGAAACAGTATGTGATATAGTGAGATTCTCGGAAACAACAGATGATATAGAAGTAGAGATAGCATTCCAGTTTGTAGATGTTTTTGAGGAAAATATCCTTGGATTCTGTAATACCATTTTTACCCAGGAGGGTGGTACCCATATAACCGGTTTTAAGACCAAATTTACGACAATTATTAATCAGTACGCAAGAGAACTCGGCGTCCTTAAGGAAAAGGACGCTAATTTTACGGGTTTTGACGTGCGAAACGGAATGACAGCCATTGTTGCGGTAAAGCATCCGGATCCGAGATTTGAAGGTCAGACCAAGACAAAACTGGATAATCCGGACGCCTCGACAGTAGTGGCAAATATTACGGGAACAGGGGTTACACATTTCTTTGATAAGAATCCCGATCAGTTAAAGGCAGTTATTGAATGTGCCAATAAGTCGGCAAAGATAAGAAAAGCTGAAGAAAAAGCCAGGACCAATATGCTTACAAAGTCCAAGTTTTCTTTTGACAGCAATGGAAAGCTTGCCAATTGTGAAAGCAAAAAACCATCTGAATGTGAGATATTTATCGTAGAAGGTGACTCTGCCGGCGGTTCTGCAAAGACTGCCAGGAACAGAACTACCCAGGCCATTCTTCCTATTCGCGGAAAGATTTTAAATGTAGAAAAAGCAAGTATAGACAAGGTTTTGGGAAATGCTGAAATACAATCTATGATCCTTGCTTTCGGATGCGGTTTTCTGGAAGGCTATGGCAATGATTTTGATATCAGCAAATTAAAATACGATAAGATAGTTATAATGACTGATGCAGACGTGGATGGTGCTCATATAGATACATTATTGCTTACCTTTTTCTACCGTTTTATGCCGGATCTTATCAATCAGGGACATGTTTATATAGCTACGCCGCCTCTCTACAGGGCAAAGCCAAAGAAGGGGGATGGTGTTTATTTGTATGACGACAGGGCTCTTGAAAAATACAGAAAAGAACATGAGGGAGAAAGCTTTGAAGTACAGCGTTATAAGGGTCTGGGAGAGATGGATCCGGAGCAGCTGTGGGAAACAACGCTGAATCCCGAAACCAGGATTTTAAAGCAGGTGGAGATAGAGGATGCAATACTTGCATCTCAGGTTACAGAAATGCTTATGGGGAGCGATGTACCGCCCAGAAGAGAATTTATTTACGAGCATGCCGATGAGGCTGTTATAGACGCATAAGATGCATAGATGCATTAGACACATAATGGAGGTTTTGTTATGCCGGAACAGATAGTTAAAACGGAATATTCCGATGTGATGCAAAAGTCTTACATAGATTATTCTATGAGTGTTATCACTGCGAGAGCATTACCGGATATACGTGACGGACTCAAGCCTGTCCAGAGGCGTGTACTTTATGCCATGGATCAGCTGGGACTGAATGCGGACAAACCTCACAGGAAGTCCGCCCGTATTGTTGGCGATGCCATGGGTAAGTATCATCCTCACGGGGACAGTTCCATTTATGAGACTCTTGTAGTTATGTCCCAGGATTTTAAAAAAGGTATGGCACTTGTGGACGGTCATGGCAATTTCGGATCCATAGAAGGAGATGGTGCCGCTGCCATGCGATATACCGAAGCCAAGTTGAAAAAATTTACCCAGGAAGTGTTTTTGGCAGATCTTGATAAAGATGTGGTGGATTTCGTGCCGAATTTTGACGGGTCTGAAAATGAGCCGGAGGTACTTCCCGTAAGAGTGCCCAATCTTCTGGTAAATGGTGCTGACGGTATAGCTGTAGGTATGGTGACGAATATACCTACCCACAATCTTTCCGAGGTGATAGATTCGGTTATTTATTATTATGAGCATGGTGTTCTCGGCAAGGAGCAGGTAAGCATAGAAGAGCTTATGAACCTTTGTCCCGGACCGGATTTTCCTACGGGCGGAATTGTTATAAATAAGTCTGAGCTGCCTGACATATACAGAAGTGGAACAGGAAAGATAAAACTCAGGGGAAAGGTGGAATTTGAGCCGGGTAAAGGAAAGACCGGTAAGGACCGGCTGGTCATTACCGAGATTCCCTATACGATGATAGGCGGAAATATAGCCAAGTTTATGCAGGATGTGTACTCCCTCGCGGAAAGCAGACAATTAAACGATATAACCGACATTTCAAATGAATCCTCAAAGGACGGCATCCGTATTGTTTTGGAACTTAAAAAAGGAGCGGATACGGAGTATATAAAAAATGTCCTTTACAAAAAGACAAAGCTTGAGGATACTTTCGGCGTAAATATGCTGGCTATAGTGGACGGAAAACCGGAGACCCTTGGTTTTGCGGATATCATTAAGCATTTCTGTGATTTTCAGGTAGAGTTAAATACCAGAAAATACAACAATCTTCTTGCCAAAGAGGAAGAAAACAGGGAGATAAAAGAAGGTCTTATACGTGCAGTAGATGTTATCGATCTTATCATTGAGATACTTCGTGGCAGTAAAAATCTTTCTATGGCCAAAGCATGTCTTATCAGCGGTGAGACAGAAGGAATAAAATTTAAAACAGAGGCGTCAAAAAAGCAGGCAGCGCAGCTCAAATTTACAGAGCGTCAGGCAGAAGCAATTCTTGCAATGAGGCTTTCTAAACTTATCGGTCTTGAGGTAGAAGCTCTTATGGGGGAATACGATAAGTGTCTTAAAAATATAAAAGAGTATACGAAGATCCTTAAAAGTAAAAAAGCCATGATAAATGTGATCATCAGGAATCTTGAAAAGATAAAAAAGAATTATGCCTATGATCGCCGTACTCTTATAGAAGACGGAGTGGCGGCAGTACTTCCTGAAAAGCCTGTAGTTATAAGTGAGCTTGTGATGCTTATGGACAGATTCGGATATGTTAAAACAGTAGAACGCGCACTTTATGACAAAAATAAAGAAACGGCCGACAAAGAAAATAAAACGGTAAAGCCGCTTCTCAGTACAGATGCCTTATGTATATTTACCGACAAAGGAAATATGCATAAAGTGTATGTAAAAGATATGCCACAGACCAAGATCAAAGATAAGGGCGTGCCTATAGACAATTTATGCAACTACAGATCCTCAGCGGAGAGTATTGTTTACATGTGTCTTTCTAAAGAATTGGATGAAGCAGCGGTTATGTCTGAAAATTCACTTCTTTTCGTAAGTAAAAATGCCATGATAAAACGGGTGGATGCAGGAGAATTTATTGTAAGCAAAAGAACTATTGCCGCAACAAAGCTTGCCGGGGATGATGAACTGCTTGCGGTTATAAGTCTGTATGAGCATAAAAGCGCTTTCGGCGTTGATCCTTCCGGACAGATATCACTTTCTACCGGAGATGAAATGCAGACTGTATCTTTGGAGACAAAGAAAGGATACAAACTTAAATTTCCTCTTGATGAGGTTCCTGCAAAGAAAAAAACCGCGGTAGGAGTCCGCGGTATGAAGCTGTCCGAAGGGGATGGCCTGAAATCTGCTGAAGTAATCAAAGGAAAAGTAAAAGGAACAGTCGGTCACAGAGATGCAAAAGGTAAGAAATAATGATCAGTCATCTATAGGTACCCCGTAAGTAACCATTGGACCGTCCTTTATTATATTGAGGGAAGAGCACTGGTGTATCATGATGCCATCCCGGGGAGCAAGTTCGGTGAAAAGACTGCGTCCGAAATAGTCTCGTATTTCGCCCAGTTTTTCACCTTTTTTAAAATGCTCCCCGGCTTTTTTTTCGGGATACCAGCATCCGGTAAAAGGTGCGTCGTCACTATATTCAGCCAGAGCCTGTTTGGGATATGTATGGTTTTTTCCGGGCAGTACGCCCAGAAAAGTCAGGATGTTTCGTACATCCGCTTTATCGGCCTCTATTTCGGCGCGGCTGTACAGACCCAGTTCACCGCGTTCTATGAGCACACTGGGTATGCCGTGTACCGAGGCCAGATTGTAAGCACCGCCTGTGCGGCATTTGGAACGTACATAGTATTCAGTATTGACGCAGTCTATCATCTGGCGGGCTTTTTCGCAGGCGGGAGCATCTCCCAGATAGTATGCATAGGGAACAAGGTTTTCATAACCGTCTCCGCTGTGAAGGTCTATATAAGCATCAGCATTTTTAATAAAAACGTCAAAAAGAACATGGGCAAGACGGTCTGCAGGAGTGCCGTTTTCATCTCCGGGAAATACACGGTTAAGGTTTTTTCCGTCTTCGTATACCATACTCATGGTACGGTTTTCAAAACCGGAGCGGTTGGCGAGGGGGACGATGATCACGTTTCCTACCAGATCATCCGGTTCAAGTTCGTTAGATAATTCTATAGCGGCCTGGATGCCTACATATTCGGCATTATGTATACCTGCGGTTATCAGAACCGTGGGTCCTTCTTTTTTTCCACAGATAAGAACGTGGGGTACATGAAGCTCCGTACCCTGTACATGTATATGATCTGTAATGTTTTTTCCGGGAATGAGTTCATGACCGGCGATTATTTTTTTGTTCATAAACACCTCTTTTTTATGTAAGATTTTTCTGATATGTGTTTGTTATAACAGGATTTTACAGTATTTTACAGTATAAAGTGTGAGTAATCAACTACCCCGGGGGGATAAAAATTTTATAGAAGAAACACAATTGATATGATATAATTCCTCTGTATATTTATCAGTTTTAGGGAGGTTTATTATGGATCATACATCAGATACATTGCACAGATTAAAGATAAAGCTTAAAAGACACCTGAAAAGTTCCCATTTGACCTCTGAGGTTATAAGAAATCTCGGGACGGAAAAAAACTGGCAAAAAATGCTTGATTATATTGAATATGCTTATGAACTGGGAGAAAGACTCAGCCCCAGAAGGATACTTATGAAATCTGCCATGATAGGTCTTCGCAAAGCTCCGGATGCATTGAGGGTAGTAAGAGGACATTTGCGCTAATGATTTTTTCATGTGCATTGGAAATAACATAGAAACATGAAGGGGAGATGATTTTGGGAGTAAGATTTAGGGGTTTAACAGCCGCTGTGTTGGGATTATGCGTTCTGGCGGCCGGCACACCTGCGTTTACGGCTTATGCCCGGCCGGCGGATGAGCAGGTTCTGCAAGAACCTGACGGTGAAAAAGATACGGATATGACTTCACCTGAGGATGTTCCTTATCAGGACACGGCAGATAAGGAAAACAGCATAGCGGGAAAAGCTGCCAGGGATGATGAACAACTTCATGAATCCGCGGCGTCCGCTTCGGGAAATGTTCCGGCAGCATGGTCAGGATCTCCTACTTTAGGTGACGTGAAGGCACTTGTGGTACGTGTGGGATTTGAAGACTATACGTTGGATGACGGTTTGTCTCATCAGGAGATAAGGGATTATTTTACCGGGGCCAATCCTGACGAATATCCATACGAGAGTCTGGGCGGATATTATGCCCGCGCTTCATTTGGGAAGTTCAAAATATATCCAGGTCAGATAGTTGATTATACTGCGCCCGGAAAAAGAGCTGATTACACTTCAAAAAGCGGTGATAAAAAAGAGCTGGCTCTTGTAAATGACGCGTTGAAAGCAGTAGACGAAACCGTGGATCTGAAGGACTATGATGCAGACGGAGACGGTTATGCTGATCTGGTATACTTTGTATATTCAGGGCCGGATGAGGATTGGGGATCATCCTGGTGGCCCCATTGCAAGGCAGAAAACACAGGTTTTCTTTCTATAGACAGAGTTGGTGTCAGGAAGTATGTTTTGTCAGGGGCAACTTCCAAACAGATAGTTATCCATGAGAGCGGTCATCTTTTAGGTCTGCCTGATTATTACGCATATACACAGGATGCTGCAAGAGATATCGGTATTACCGATATGATGAATGATAACTTCGGGGATCATAACGGCTTTTCAAAATGGACATTGGGATGGATCTCTGAGGATGATATAGTTTTTATTGACAAAAACACAAAGGGTGAAACGATCAGTCTTTCGCCCATAGATTCACCGGATAAAGACGGAAAAAAACTGGCAGTTATAGCACCGGACAATCCCCGGGATATCCACTCTGAATACCTTTTGGTGGAATATGTCAGCGGACGGGGGAATATGTCCCGTTTGGAAATGGGACAGTCTTATCCGGAAGGCTTTCGTATATTTCACGTTAGCGCAGAGGTGGATGGAGAAGGATTTGACTATATAAGATCAAACAATTACGGAGACAGTGAGCTTCTTATAACAGCTCTGGGAAATAAAGAGGTATTTACACAGGGAGATGAAGTTACACCATATTCATCGCCTTCTACAGAGTTGTATAGCGGGTATTCCGGTTTTACCATAAATGATTTTTTAACGGGTGAGAATCCGTCCTTCAGAGTAAGCTACAACGAAAAAGAAAATATACATACAGAGCCCGTATTTACTATTTCAGATGGAAATGTTTCAAATATGCTTGAAACCACACTTCAGTCTGATATGGCGCTTTATCTTGCAGGGAAAAATGCCCCGGAGGATCCGGTGAGACTTGAGAAAGACGGCAGAACATATCCTCTGTACATAAAAGAGGATGAGTTTGATGGAATGAAGTTTTATATCCAGTATCGTCAGCTTACGCAGCCGATAGAACCGGATACAGAGTATACTCTTGTGCTTCCCAAAGGTCTTTTTGAGTTTGATGACGGTGAAGCGGTAGAAGAAAAAAGGCTGTCCATAACTACAGGCAGCTTTACCAGGCTTTCGGATATATCAAGAGACTCGGAGATGCACGATGTAAGTATAAAAAGAACGGGACTTTTTTCCTATGAAGGCAGTATGGCGGCTTATCTGACCCAGACAGGTAAAGTGTCTAATGGTGGCATGGAATTCGCATTTGCCGTGTATGAAAACGGTAAAAGCAGGAAAGATGCAGCATTTATTCTTCCTATACATGAAAGATTGGAAGATGTTCACAGGCTGGAGATGATAGCTGCAGAAAATGGGGTATATGTCCTGAGTGTACAGACACAGGACTCCACATATCTCGTGAAAATAAATTCAAAAGGAGATCTCCTTGGGCTGGTTAAGATAAATGATCTTGTGGAAGCGGTTAAAGTCGGGAGTGTTATAAAAGCGGTTTCTACCGTGCCTGTAGAACCTCTGGGTGATGTTGTTATAGGAGAAGGACAAAATACCGGAAACCTTTGGACTGTTGATTTTAAGAAACAGCCGGGAGTTATTTCCTACAGGTATGACGCTTACGTGGCAGACGGTATATTTGACATAGACGGAGAAACCTACGGGCTTCCGGACTATGATGCAAAGGAGAATATATACTATGTTGGTATTTATGATAAAAATGACAGGTTCGTAAGGAGAGTAAAGCTGTCCGAAAATATCCCCATAGCATTTTGTATGGATGGTGACAGGATCATTTCCACGGGTATTTATTTAAAACCTGAAGAATGCGGAGGGTTTCTTGAGGCTGAGATCTTCGATCTCACCGGAAGAATGATCACTGAAAAAACACTGAGCTCTGATTACTACCAATATATGTATCTTGCAGGAGTAAAGCTTGAGTCGTCAGACTGGGGATATACCTTCAGTTACAGATATAACGGAAATACAAATAATGCCAATTCTGTAATGTATTTTTTGTCTAAGGATTTTACACAGTTGGGATATCTTGCATTGCCTGCGGGATCCGATGTGGTACCCTATAAAGACAGGGCAGTTGTAGTTTGGGAGGATTACGGCTACAGTACTCTGGCCTGGACAGAGGTAATAATAGGCAGTCCTGATCAGGGCGGCGATAGTAAAAAGGATGACACTAAAAAAGAGAGTGAAGGTAGCAAAAAAGAAAAAGACGGTGCAGGAAAAAAAGAAAAGATAAAAGAAGAAACCAAAGAAACAACCGGGAAAGTCGAGGGACTGACATCGGAAGCTGAGCCGGTTGACGGGAAAGAGGACGGCACCCAAACGCAGACAAGTGTATCATCTGCGGCAGGTACAGGAGATACTGGTGCAAGTCCGTGGATAATAACAGGGCTTGCGGCATCATGCACTGCAGTTATCTTGTCTCTTATACACATTCGCAATAGGATTAGCAATCGCAATAAATAATAAAAAAGGAGAATTCACAAAAATGGAAAATGAAGAAAATGTTTCTGTCGAAAATGAAGCGGAAAGTGCCGGGATAGGCGTCGCCGAGGCTATTTCCGAGGCAAATACTCTTACAGGAGCAGGAGATTACGGCTCTGCAAAGATCCGTCTTGAAGAAACTATATCAAAGCTGGAGGCAGATGACATTTACAACGGCGAAAAAGGGGATACTGTTTATTTTGCCTTCGCCGAGCCCATGGAAAACATATTGTACAGTTTAAGAAATACTGTTGATAAGCCTGTTACACAGGCGCCTGAACCGTTTGCATCTCTTTATTTTACTTACGGAAAGCTTCTGATGGGTATGAAGGACTTTGAAGGTGCAGAGGCGGCTTTGAAACAGGCTGTAAGATGGAATCCCGTAAATCCTAACATTGCGCTTATGCTTGCTGATGTTTACAGGGCGCAGGAAAGATTTGAGGATTTTGCCGATGTGACAAAAAAAGTTTTTCAGAATGCGTATACAGGACCGTATCTTGCCAGATGTTACCGTAACATGGGTTACTATTTTGTGGAAACTCAGCAATGGAAGGAAGCTATGGGCTGCTATCTTATGAGTCTGGAATACGATCCTGAATCCGAAGATGCCACAAAGGAGATTCAGTATATTCAGGAAAAATCAGAGGGAGCTGCAGGAGTTCCGAGGATCGATGAGTTTAAGGAAACAGCACGGGAGCATGGTATTCCTGTGGGACCGGATCAGGAGATAGTAGGTATTGCAGTATCCTATGGCCGCCAGGCGCTGGACGACGGAAGAAAGGATGTGGCGCACTATTTTCTTGTTATGGCATACGATCTTACAAATGATGACAGTATCAGAGCATTGGCAGATGAAATAGAAGCAGAAGATCTGAAAGCGGTCGAAAGCCTGAAGGATGATACGGCTGATGAGGAGGGAGCACAGGAAGACAGTGAGAATACTCAGTCTGACTGAGTAAGTCTTTCTTTATCCGTAATATCAGCTATCATGGAATAGTTTGTATAATAAACCACAAAACCGGGAGGAGAGCCTGCCGGTTTTTTTATTTCTTTTTTGAGAACATAATCTACTTCTGTTTTTTTCTGATCCTTTGCTTTTGAGTAAAAAGCGGCAAGAGCAGCAGCTTCTTCAAATGCTTTGTCGGGTACGTCTTTCCCTTCGGTTTTAAGTATGACATGAGAGCCTGCGATTCCCTTTGCATGGAACCACCAGTCTCCGGGATCAGCCATCTTAAAGGTAAGCTCGTCATTTTGGATGTTGTTTTTTCCTACGTAAATATCAAATCCGTCAGAGGAAATGAAATGCAGTGGTTTAGTTTTAGAAACAGTCTTGTTTTTGTTTTTTGAGGCATGCAGAAAGCCGGTCTGTTCCATTTCCAGACGTATCTGGGCAAGGTCGTTTTCATTTTCTGCCATCTCAAGAGAATTGGAAACAGACTCTAAGAGTTCGATTTCGCGTCTGGTTTCATCTGCCTGAAGAGTAGCTGCTTCATATGTTCTCTTGAGTTTGTTGTAACGTTTGAAATAAGCGTTGGCGTTTTCCTGCGGGGTAAGTTCAGTCTTTAAGGGGACTGTAATGATCGCATTATTATCATAATAGTTTTCAAGCTCGACACTTGATGCGCCGGGGGTGATATTGTAACCGTAAGCCTGCAGAAGTTCTCCGTAGATCCGGTATTTTTCGCGGTTTTTGGTTTTTTCAATGTCGTTTTCCTGTATGGAGAGTTTTTTATATGCTCTTTCAAGGAAGTTGGATGTTAGTTTTCTTAAATCTGCTGATTTTTGCCGCATACGGTTCTGAAGTGATTTTTTGCTGTAAAAATGTGTAAGCATCTCACTGGGAGAGTCAAATTCTGCAGCAGGAGTGCGGTGTATAAGGCTTACAGGACTGAATTCGATTTTATCTGAATCGTAGTAAATTCCGTATTTAAAGTCATTTTCAGAGATTTCATCCATAAGAGAGCAGACTGTGCTGTATAATTTTTTTCGCTCATCCAAAGAAAGGGAGAGAGCGGGACGGTCTGCATCTATTCCGGTACGGTTGCAGATTTCCACTGAAATGGCAGGGCTGAATCCGGTGATATTAGAATAAAGAGCTTTATAAAGGACACCATTATATGAAAAAATACGTTTATAAAACCCGCCTTCATCTAAAGCATAAGGATTGATTTTACTTTCGGCATCCGGGATAAAATAAGGACGGCCCGGAAGAACTTCTCTTACGGAGCTTATGCTGGAAGGAATTCGTTTTATTGAGTCTAGTATTACATCCTTTTCATTTGTAAGGATAATATTGCTGTGCTTACCCATAAATTCGGCAATAAGGTGCCGGCAGGTAAGATCTCCCATTTCATCCATATGTTCCACACATATATCTATAACTCTTTCAAGGCCGGGTTGGGTGACGGAAAGAATGCGTCCGTTTTGGAGGTGTTTACGTAAAAGCATACAAAAAGCAGGAGCCTGTCCCGGCCCCGGTTTATTGTTTTCAGTAAGATGAATAAGGGGATAAGACGGATCGGCGCAAATAGAAAGACGCAGACTGTCCCTTTCTTTTTTTACAGTGATTAATAGCTCATCAGATTCCGGCTGGGAAATTTTATTTATCCGTCCGCCGGTAAGAACTGAATCCAGCTCGTGTTTAAGTGCGGCGATCATAAATCCGTCAAAAGCCATAATTTTCCTCCGTTAAAAAATATGTTATAGTATATAGAATTATGTGAGTGTTGTGATATTATATCATAAATACAGATCATAAATAGTAGAATTTTTACACAGCCGGAAGGATGTTTATGAATAATAAAAAAACAAAAAATACAAAAAGTAAAAAAAACACAGAAAATAATAATTTATCCGTAACGGCTGTAAAGCCGGGGATAGGGATTGTTCTTTGTGGCGGTGGAACCAAAGGTGCCTATGAGATAGGAGTTTGGAAGGGGCTTGAAGAAGCGGGGGTTTTTAAAGACATAACAGGCTTTTCCGGTTCTTCCATAGGGGCGTTCAACTGTGCGCTTATGGCCGACGGGGATCTTGCTAAAGCGGTGAGAATATGGAGAGACTTTCATGTTTTTGATTTTATAAATCTGAACAAGAAAATGATAGCGGGAAAGGTGTTGAGCGGGGCGGATAAGTCGGCTTTTCACAACCTGAACGAAAATATCGCTGTAGGGAAAGCTCTCAGAAAATCCATGAGGAAGATACGGAATTTTTCCATAAACAAGAGCGCACGCTATTTCTCTTCATACATAAGGTTTGTCGAAAATCTGTCCAATCCCGGAAAATGGAAGGATCTCAAGCCGAAACACGAGATATCACCGGAGATCATGAGTTACAACAGAAAACCCTTCAGGAATTTTGGTATATGGTTTATGCTTCATACTGTGGGGTCCGGTTATGCTACACCTGATAAGCTGAAAAAGATTCTGGATAAAAATGTGGAATTGAGTCCTGACAGGATGAAGAAGATAGATATTTTTTCCACCATATGCGAATGGAATATGGAGAGCAATGTGAGTGGAAGACCTGTCTATATAAACTGGAAAAAAATGTCCAGAGACCAGATAATCGATCTTATCGGAGTGAGCGGTGCACTGCCTGTACTCTACAAAGAAGGAAATATCAGAGGGAAAAAGTATGTGGACGGAGGGTATGCCGATAATGAGCCGGTAAAGCCTTTATATGATGCGGGTTATAGAAAAATATTTATAGTTTATCTGGATAAATATAAAGGATTTAGTTTGTGTCACAGAATAAAGGCTCAGAAAAAAGCCTTTCCCGGATGCAGATTTGTCAGGCTCATTCCAAACGAAGAGTTTAATGATTCATTTGCCGCTTCCTGCGTCCTTACACCGGAGATGACAAAAATCAGAATGAGTATGGGGTATAAAGATTGCATAAAACTGATAGAGCATGATAAAGGATGGTTTAAATAAATATGTCAAATATAACTGTCTGGGTGCTTTACGCGGTGGCGGCGGTTCTTTTTGTGTTTTTTATAAGAGAAAGATTAAAAAGGTGTACTCTGAAATGTGTTTTTCTGAAAACCGCAGTCTCTCTTGTTTTTGTATCAGTTGCTGTTTTTGCGGTTTTTTCAGAAAATCTTACCGGTTTATCCGGAGTCATGGCGGTTCTTATAACAGTGGGGCTTGTCTTGGGTCTGACTGGTGATATATGGCTGGATTTAAAATTTGTTTTTCCTGACAAAGACAGCGCATTTACCATGGCAGGTTTTATATGTTTCGGAGTAGAGCATATTCTCATTATTATTGGAATTCTTGTCAGGTTCGGTCAGGGTATGCATCCGATATTGATCGTATTGGCATTTGGTATTTCAACTGGTGTAAGCCTGACAAATCTGTCTTTTGAAAAGAAGTTCGGCTATAATTATGATAGCATGAAGGGTGCAGTTGCCGGATATGGTATAGTTATTTTTTCCATGCTTTTGACTACGGGATTTTTAAACCTTTATACACAAAGATTCGTCCCGGCTCTTGTGCTTATATTTACAGGAGCTATATTATTTGTGTTTTCCGATATGATCCTTTCCGGAAATTATTTTAAAAAAGGCAGGAACAGGAGTATTGATATACTGCTTATACACTTGTCATATTATCCTGCCCAGTTTTTAATAGCTACTTCATTGGTGTTTTTATAACTGGTGTTTTAACAGAATGGTAAACTTATGAAAAATAACAGGGCGGCTTTAATGCTGTTTTTAACTTTTTTTAAAATAGGTCTGACTACTTTTGGCGGTGGATACGCCATGATACCCATAATGCAGCGGGAATTTTCCGAAAAAAAGAAATGGGTCACAGAAGATGAAATGACTGAAATGATTGCCATATCCGAGTCGACCCCGGGACCTCTTGCCATAAATGCCGCAACATTTATAGGTAACAGAGTGGCAGGGGTTTTTGGTGCTTTTTTGGCCACGTTGGGGGTTATCCTGCCCTCTTTTTTTATAATACTTATAATCTCACTTTTTCTTGATCTGATCAAAGAAAATACAGTAGTAAAATATGCTTTTTTCGGTCTTCGTGCCGGTGTTCTTGCCCTTTTACTGAGAGCCCTTTATATTATGGCAAAAAAAGCGCCGCGTAATATTTTGTCTTATTGCCTCATAGCCGGTGCTTTTGTTTGTGAAACGGTATTTGGCATTCACACCATTATAATTATTGCAGCCGGCGGAGCTGTCGGAGTAGCGGCCGCGCTTATTTCAGGAAACAGGAGAATTGAAAAATGATTTTTTTGGAACTGTTTTTAACTTTTTTTAAGATCGGTGCATTTACCTTTGGTGGCGGATATGCGATGATTCCCATAATCCGCAATGAGGTTTTGGAAAGAAACTGGCTTTCAGATTCGGCACTGGTAGATTTTCTTGCCGTAAGTGAGGGAACTCCCGGACCTTTTTCGGTAAACGTTGCAACATATGTGGGAGAAAGGACAGCAGGGATAGGTGGTGCTGCCATGGCTACACTGGGTCTTGCACTTCCTTCATTTATAATCATCCTGATCATTTCAAAGGTGTTTTTCAGGATTAAAGACAACATAATCGTAAAAGGATTATTAAACGGCCTCAAATCTGTTGTGGTGGGGCTTATTGCGGCGGCGGTTGTGGAAGTGGCGGCTTCGGTGTTTGTTCCCGGAGGTGAGTTTAGCATCATTGCGGCCATTGCGTCAGGAGTGATATGTGCATTATGTGTTTTTTTGAGTTTTAAAAAAATAAGTCCCATAATAGTTGTGGGTGTGGCAGCAGGATGCGGGATCCTTTGTTGCTTTATACCGGGAATAGAAATATGAAAAACATGTCGGAAAAAGGATGATAAAAAATGAAAACAGACGTTATTATTATCGGTGGTGGAGCTGCCGGAATGACTGCAGCCATATTTGCCGCGCGTGAAGGCAGAAAAGTTTGTGTCATAGAGCACAGATCGGAGCCGGGCAAGAAGCTTTTACAGACCGGAAACGGCAAGTGCAACCTTACACATGAAAATGTTTGTGCAGGTGATTATCTTAAACCGGGCCGATGCTCTTGGAGAGGCGCGCAAGCCTTTGGACGCGAAGATGTTCTTTCGGGGGTTCTGGGAAAAGCATTTCAGGTTTTCGGCTACAGGGAAACCATTATCTTTTTTGAGTCCATAGGGATACCTGTAAGAAATAAGGGTGGATATATTTATCCCTACTCAGGCACAGCGCTTTCCGTAAGAAATGCTCTGTGGGATGAGATGAAAAGACTGGGAGTAATGATCATGACAGATACGGAGCCTGAGATTTCTTTTGAAAAGGGTATGTTTAAGGTTCTTACTGTTACGAAAAAAAAGGCTGATGGTAAAGAATACACCGAAAAGAAAGAGATTACCGGTGAGAAGCTTATTCTTGCCACTGGTCTTAAAGCAGCGCCCGGCACAGGAAGTGACGGATCGGGAATAGAGATAGCAAAGGGGCTCGGCCTTAAAATAAACAGAGTGCTTCCGGCGCTGGTTAAGCTCAAATGCAGTGACGGACTGTGCAAGCCTGCTTCAGGGGTGCGTCACATTTGCAGGAGTACTATGTATGCAGATGGGGAAGAGGCGTTTAAAGAGACGGGAGAGGTGCAGTTTACCGATGACGGTATTTCCGGTATCCCTGTATTTAATATGAGTCGTTTTGCTTCCGCGGCGTTGGATGACGGCGGATCTGTTATTGCGATTCTTGACCTGCTTCCGGATTTTTCGTCTGAAGAATGCTATGATTTCATAGATAAAAATTACGAAAGAATGAAAGACAGAAAGCTGATTTCTTTCTTTGGCGGACTGTTGCCGGGCAAGCTGCTTACCGCGGCAGCCAGAAGCATTAGTTTATCATCGGAAAAGAAGGTGTCGGAGACAGGTGCCGATCAAATGAAAGGGCTTATCGGTATATGTAAAGGATGGAAACTGGAAGTTTTGCAGGCGCATGGATTTGAGGCTGCCCAGGTTTGCTCAGGGGGAGTTGATATTTCAGACATAGATCCGTCGACCATGGAAGTAAAGAAGTTTCCGGGGCTTTATGTGGCAGGAGAGCTGGCTGATGTGGACGGACCCTGCGGAGGATTCAACCTTCAGTGGGCATGGACGAGCGGAGCAATAGCAGGAGAGAATTGTTGATGTTTAAAACACGGGAGCTGTGATAGTAAATGTAACAATACCGGGTATATTTTTAAGGGTTAGCCATTGTGTATGAGTTTAATTAGATTTATTTAGTTTAAAGGAGAAAAAAATGGATTTAAAATTGTATATGTTTGATACATGTCCTTTCTGTAAGAGGGTTTTAAGAGAGATTGAAGACCAGAAAAGGACAGACATACAGCTTAAAAATATCAGCACATCCGATGAAGACAGACAGACGCTTTTGGAAATAGGAGGTAAGACGCAGGTTCCCTGTCTGTTTGTAGATGGTGAGCCTCTGTATGAAAGTGCGGATATAATTGCCTGGCTTAAAGAGCATCCTCAGATTTCCTGAAAACGCCTCTAAAAAAAATATAAATAAATTATAAAAAAAGTAGCATTTTTATTATAATTGTGTTATAATCTCAAACTGTCACAAATTATGTTGAAGTGATCATGTTTGATATGATTCATCTTCTTCATTGTGAAAAAAAATAATACGGAGGTCAAAATGGCAGAGAAGAAGGGTTTTATACAAGAATTCAAAGAATTTCTTACCCAGGGCAACATTATGGATATGGCTGTCGGTATCATCATGGGTACTGCATTTACAGCTATCATTACTTCTCTTGTTGAGGATATCATCTCCCCGCTCCTTGGTCTGATAGTAGGTATCAACTTCTCAGATCTTAAAGGAACCGTCGGCGATGTTACCTTCACATACGGTAATTTCATAATGGCATGTATAAACTTCTTCCTCATAGCTCTCGTTATGTTCCTTCTTATCAAGGCTCTTATGAAATTCAAAGAGGCTTCTGATAAGGTGAGAGGTATCGACAGGACAGAAGCGCCCACTACCAAAGAATGTCCATTCTGTAAGACAGAGATTTCCATCGAGGCAACACGTTGCCCGAACTGTACTTCACAGCTTGGAGTATTCAAAGAAGAGCCTCTTGATAAATAACAAAGATGGTATTGATTCAAGGGGGAACCCGTCACTTTTAAAGGTGGCGGGTTTTTTACTTGTCTTTATACCTGAATTAAGGTAGAATAAATAGAATAAATATGAGGAACCAAGGGGTGATCGTATGTCTGTTTCCAGAGAAAAATTAAAAGATAAAAAAAGAGTTGTCGTTAAGATCGGATCATCGTCGCTAATACATGAAAAGACCGGGATGCTTGATTTTGACAGGATGGAAAAGCTTGTACGCACCCTTGTTGACATAAAAAATGAAGGACGTGATGTTTGTCTCGTATCTTCAGGTGCCATCGCAGTAGGCAGATCTGCCATAGGTATGCATACACGCCCGGATGAACTTCCGCTGAAACAGGCTTGCGCTGCCATTGGACAGGCAAAGCTCATTATGTTTTATCAAAAACTTTTTGCTGAGTACAACACCACCATGGGTCAGGTTCTTCTTACTAGAGTGACACTTGAAAATAAGGATACAAGAAGAAATGCCTTTAATACATTCGGAGAACTGTTTGAACTCGGGGTCATACCTGTAGTAAATGAAAATGACTCCATTTCCACAGAGGAGATAGAGCAGGTACGTACCTTTGGGGACAATGACCGTCTGTCTGCTATTGTTGCCCAGCTGATCGAAGCGGATCTTCTGGTGCTTTTGTCGGATATAGACGGAATGTATACGGATGATCCCAGGGACAATCCGGATGCGACGCTTATATCGGAAGTAGATGATATTTCCGGTGGCCTGTTGGATATGGCTAAAGGGACGCATTCAGGGGGACACGGAACAGGTGGTATGAGCGCAAAGCTTACAGCAGCAGGTATAGCTATGGGGTCCGGTATGGATATGCTTATCCTGAATGGTTCGGACCCGCATAATATAAAGAGGGCTATGGACGGAGAGGATATAGGCACTCTTTTTAAAGGAAGCAAATAAGGATTTTATTGTTTATATGAATATTAAAGTATTAAAAAATTTCGATATGGCATTTTGTGCGCCGGTTAATAAGAGCATGGTGATGGCTGTATCGGAAAAAGCCGAAGAAATTATTCCGGGATCTACTGCACAGAGTTTATTTATAATAAATCCAGAAACCAGTGAAAAGGCGGAGGTTGCACCGGAGATCCCCAAATTATTGATCGACAGGATATCATATGCTTCAAATGATCGTGACTATGTTGTTTTTCCTACAGCCCAGCCCGGAGCAGATGATGTTTTAAATATAACATTATACTATTACGGTTTGAGTGACGGCACACTGAAACAGCTTCACAGCTTTGCGGTTGATCTGCAGGATTTTAACAAGAGTCTTTTTTTGAAGGTATTTGTACTGGACGAGGAGAATCTTATCATACAATCCGAGACATTTACTGAAGGGTTGATAAGACCTGCATATCGTTTGAAGGTGTTTGATGCCCGCAGCGGAACTGTAAATGATATCAGAATAAAGGAACTCATAGACAACGGAATAAGCGCCATGTTTCCTTTGGCGGATAATAAATGTGTTATAAAAGCAGGCAGAGCATATTTCCCTGACAGAGAGTATATGCTAAAACCGGCTGATCTTGACCGAGAGTTTATTTTTATAATTCCGGTAAATCAGTTTATATCCGAACTCACCATAGATATAGATAACGGATTTTCGGAAATTGTGGAGGAAAGCAGTGATAATACCACATTACCATACATAAAGGTTTCCGGTACAAAGCTCATTTATGCCGTGTATTACGTGGCAGAGGGAAAAGAAGAAATAATCATATATGATACTGAAACGGGAAAGAAAACCATAAGGATCAACTCCCGTTTGAAAAATATAAATGACTTGTGGCATACCTTCGTAGTGGATGGTTCACCTTATCTTGTGACGGGTTCCGGGGGAGCAGGTGCCAGAGTTACGGATCTTAATACACAAAAGACCTTTGTCCGTCTGGAAAATGGTGATGATATTCCTTTTGTTTACGATGACCTTGTGGTTATGACCGGTAAGAAAAAGAAATTATTCCGTGATCAGGATTATGTGGCGGTTTATAAATTTCCGGAAATATACAACAATCAGATCGCAGAGATAAAGGGCGTATACAGCGGAAGTCTTGTAAACGGAGATGATCTTATTATTTTTATAGAAAATGAGCGGGGAGAGGATAATGGATTTAGCAAAGATCAAGAATGAGATCAGACAACAAATGCTTGCGGACAGAGATGCTATGGACAGGGAAGAAGTAAAAAAAGCATCCTCCGGTATTATGGATGGTATTATGGCACTTCCGGAATGGGCAGAAAGCGATGTTATATATACTTATGCTTCCATGGGCAATGAACCGGACACATACGGACTTATTAATGCAGCACTTATTTCAGGGAAAAAAGTATGTGTTCCGAGAGTTTTCGGGAAGGAAATGAGGTTTATCTCTATAAGATCTTCATCCGAACTGATTCCCGGGACTTTTGGTCTTATGGAACCGCCTGACGGAGGTGTATATGAAGATACCCCCGGGCTTGTTGTAGTGCCGGGAATAGCCTTTGGTATGGATTTTTTCCGTGTAGGATTTGGCGCCGGATATTATGACAGATTTTTTGAAGGTCACAAAAAGGGGGACGGGTGGACTCTTGCAGCGGTATGTTATGATTTTCAGCTGATGGACAGTGTTCCTGCCGAGGAGTTTGACGTACGCATGGACAAGATTGTTACACCACACAGAACTTACAGCCCCGAATAACACGATTGATTTTTTGCATAGATATAGATTATAGACAGATAATAGATGTTGAGGAGGTATATCATGGAAAGCATGGAAGAACTGGGAAAGCGTGCAAAGGTTGCATCACGAAAGCTGGCGGTTTTGTCAAAAGACGAAAAAAATAAGGTTTTAAAAGGGGTTGCCGGGGCTTTGTGTGACGCTTCAGAAAAGATTATCGAGGCAAATAAAAAGGATATGGAAAATGCCCGTGCAAATGGCATGAGACCTGCCATGATGGATCGTCTTGCCCTTGACGAAAAGCGTATAAAGGATATGGCTGACGGGGTGAGTTCTGTGGCGGATCTTCCCGATCCCGTGGGAGATGTGATAAACGAATGGAAAAGACCCAATGGTCTTGAGATCAGTATAAAACGTGTACCTATCGGAGTTATAGGCATTGTTTATGAAGCAAGACCCAATGTAACTTCAGATGCGTTTGCCATTACTTTTAAAACGGGAAATGCCTGTATACTCAGAGGCGGTTCAGATTCAATTTACTCTTCCGTAGCTATCGGGGATGTGATCAGAGAAAGTCTCAAAAACCAGGGAGTTGATCCTGACTGCGTACAGGTAGTAGACGATCCTGACAGGAAATATGTTACGGAGATGCTGCATCTCAACGATTATATAGATCTCATCATTCCCCGGGGAAGTGAAAGTCTTATTAATCACGTCGTAAAAAACAGCTCGGTTCCCGTTATAGAGACCGGAACCGGAAATAATCATGTTTATGTGGATGAGTATGCCGATTTGGATATGGCGGTAGATATCGTGGATAATTCCAAGACACAGCGTATAAGTGTATGCAATGCTCTGGAAACCGTTATAATACACAGTTCTCTGCTTGATACATTTCTTCCCCGGCTTACGGACAGATTAAAGGAAAAAGATGTACAGATGAGGGGAGATGAGAGGGCGCTTGCGGCAGACAACCGTCTTGTTGCTGCGACCGAGGAGGACTGGAGTACAGAGTATCTTGATTATATAATTGCCGTTAAAACAGTAGATTCCATTGAAGAGGCTATCGAACATATAAACAGATACAATACGGGACACTCTGATGCGATAGTGACACAAAACAAAGAAAATGCTGAGAAATTTTTAAATGAAGTGGATTCTGCCTGCGTGTATGTAAATGCCTCAACAAGATTCACGGATGGCGGAGAGTTCGGTTTCGGTGCGGAGATAGGTATCAGTACGCAAAAGATACATGCAAGAGGACCTATGGGACTGGAGCAGATGACTTCTGTAAAGTATATTATCAAAGGAACAGGACAAATAAGGTGAGTGGTTTACAGGCCGGCAAGGCTGATAATGAAAAATCAAAAAATGAAGAATTGTTAATTGAAAAGGATGAGGCCGAAAGACAGAAGGAATACATGCGGCTCGTGAGTGAGATAATATCCGGACGCGCCGGGGAAACAGGGCGTCCTCTCAGAGCCTGCGTGATAACCTTTGGTTGCCAGATGAATGAACGTGATTCCGAAAAACTTAAAGGGATAATTATGGAATGCGGTTATGAGCTGACAGACACTGAAGAGGCGGATCTCGTCCTTTTTAACACCTGCACCGTCCGGGAAAACGCCAACCTGCGCCTTTACGGTCGTCTTGGTCATGTGGGGAGCGCCAAGTCAAAGAATCCGGATATGATAGTAGGTATTTGCGGTTGTATGACCCAGGAGCCGGATGTGGTGAAAAAACTTGAAAAATCCTATGGTTTTGTAGATCTTATTTTCGGTACATTCAATGTATATAAGTTGGCTGAACTGCTATATGCCAGACTGACCTCAGGAAGCCGCATTATAGATATTTGGGAGGAAAGCAAAGAGTTTGTAGAGCTCTTGCCTTCCAAAAGAAAATATTCATTTAAATCAGGCGTAAATATAATGTACGGATGTGACAATTTCTGTACATATTGTATAGTGCCTTATGTAAGAGGGCGGGAAAAGAGCAGAAATCCCGAAGAGATCATTACAGAGATAAAAACCCTGGCAGATAACGGTGTAGTAGAGGTTATGCTCCTTGGACAAAATGTAAATTCCTACGGTAAAGGGCTTAAGGAGCCTGTATCATTTGCAGGTCTTCTAAAGAGGATAGAAGAGATCGAAGGTATTGAGCGGATACGTTTTATGACCTCGCATCCTATGGATCTGTCAGATGAGCTTATAGATGTTTTGGCTTTATCGCAAAAAATATGTGATCATATTCATTTGCCCCTGCAGTCGGGAAGTAACAGTATTCTTAAGAAAATGAACCGCAGGTATACAAGAGAGGATTATCTTCTTCTGGTGGAAAAGCTTAAAAAAGCAAAACCTGGCATTTCCATAACAACAGATATAATAGTCGGATTTCCGGGTGAAACAGAAGCTGATTTTAATGACACGGTTGATATGGTTAAACAATGCGGATTTGACAGCGCATTTACATTTATATATTCGAAACGTACAGGAACACCTGCAGCATCTATGGATGGTATTCCTGATGAGGATACGATCAAAAACAGATTTGACCGTCTTCTTGCTGTGGTTAAAGAGTCAGGCACAGACAGATCACATGAACTTCAGGGGAAGACGCTGCCGGTTCTTGTGGAAGGAGTAAATGATCACGACGAAACACTGCTTACCGGAAGGCTTACCAACAACATGCTTGTACATTTTCCGGGGTCTGCTGAATTGATCGGTACTATAGTGGACGTAGAGATAACAGAATCTAAAGGTTTTTATTTCTTTGGTTTTATGACGAAGAAGGACTAGAAAGGATTGACATGGCAGAATTATCTCCCATGATGAAGCACTATCTGGATACAAAAAAAGAATACAGTGATTGTATATTATTTTATCGTCTCGGAGATTTCTACGAGATGTTTTTTGATGATGCAAAGATTGTTTCAGGAGAGCTGGAGCTTACATTGACGGGAAAAGCATGCGGACTGGAAGAGAGGGCACCTATGTGCGGAGTTCCCTTTCATTCTGCTGACATGTATATAAACCGTCTAATAAAAAACGGTCATAAGGTGGCTATATGCGAGCAGGTTGAAGATCCAAAGACTGCCAAAGGCATGGTTAAGCGTGAAGTTATACGCGTAGTCACCCCCGGAACCAACACGGATACAGAGGCGCTTGATGACGGGAAAAACAATTATATCCTTTCTATCACATATATAGGCGACAAATTTGGTATGGCATTTTCCGATTTTTCTACAGGAGAGTTTTATGTGGCTGAGCTTGAAAAGGCTCCCCAGCTTCTTGATGAAATAAATAAACTGGTGCCGGCAGAGATCATAGCAAATGAGTACTTCTTTATGAGTGGTCTGGATATAAGCGAGATGACAAAAAGGCTCAATATCGCAGTTTCAACTTTGCCCAACAACGAATTTTCCGAGGATACAGCCTGGCAACGTATGAAGGATATCATGCCGGAAGAGGTTTCCGGGTTTTCTGTAGGTCTTATGGCTGCAGGAGCTCTTTTTTCATACATGGGTAAAATGCAAAAGACCGGCATAGATCATATTACCTCGGTACGCATTTATGATCCTTGCGACCATATGATCGTGGATAGTTCGACACTTCGAAATCTTGAACTTGTAGAGACCATGAGAGAACGTCAGAAGAAGGGTTCATTGCTTGGAGTGCTGGATTCAACAAAGACCTCTATGGGTAAAAGAATGCTTCGCAATATGATAGAGCAGCCGCTCATGGATCCGGTGAGGATAAATGAAAGACTGGATGCAGTTGAGGCATTTATAAAAAATCCCATAGACAGGGAAGAACTCAGGGAATATCTTGAGCCGATACATGATCTGGAAAGGCTTCTTACAAGGATAAGCTGTAAGACAGCTACGCCCAGAGATCTTGTTTCATTTAAATTTTCACTGCAGACGATACCTGCCATAAAGAATGTGCTCCGGGAGTTTCAGGCTCCGTTACTGGAGGATGCTTTAAGCCGTATGGATGACCTGCAGGATATATACAGGCTGATAGATGCTGCGATCGTAGATGAACCGCCTGTTTCACTTAAAGAAGGCGGACTGTTGAAAGACGGATTCAGTGAGACTGCCGATGAATACAGACGGGCAAAGACGGAAGGAAGGGACTGGCTTGCCCAGATCGAGGCTAAGGAGAAGGAAAATACAGGTATAAAAAATCTCAAGGTAAAATATAACAAAGTATTCGGTTATTATCTTGAGGTTACTAATTCATTTAAAGATATGGTGCCTGAAGACTGGATCAGAAAACAGACACTTACCAACGCTGAAAGGTACATAACCCCGGAACTGAAAAAAATAGAGGATATGATACTGGGAGCCAATGATAAGCTGAATGCACTTGAATATGAAATATTTTGTGAGATACGTGACAAAACAGCAGCGGAGGCTTTGAGGATACAGACCCTTGCCAGAGCTGTTGCAGTTGTGGACTGTCTGTCAAATCTGGCCAGGATTTCCGAAAAAAACGGGTATACGAGACCCGGTATAAATACTTCGGGAGTCATAGATATAAAAGACGGAAGACATCCTGTTGTAGAGCAGATGCTCAGATCCGATCAGTTTGTTGCTAACGATACGATCCTGAACAATCAGGATAAAAGGATTTCTCTTATAACAGGACCAAACATGGCCGGTAAATCCACGTATATGAGGCAGACTGCCCTTATTACACTTATGGCTCACATAGGTTCTTTTGTTCCTGCGAGAGCTGCAAATATATGTATTACAGACAGGATCTTTACAAGAGTGGGGGCTTCTGATGACCTGGCATCGGGACAGTCCACATTTATGGTGGAGATGAATGAGGTGGCGGGTATACTAAAAAATGCCACAAGAAACAGTCTTTTAATACTTGATGAGATCGGACGGGGTACTGGTACACTGGACGGTCTTTCTATTGCAAGAGCAGTGGTGGAGTACATCTCAGATACCAAAAGAGTGGGTGCAAAAACTCTTTTTGCCACACATTATCACGAACTTACCACGCTGGAGGAAGAAATATCCGGGGTATTTAACTGTTCTATTGCAGTAAAGGAAAACGGAGATGATATTGTTTTTCTCCGTAAAATCGTACCGGGAGGAGCTGACAAGAGCTATGGTATACAGGTAGCTAAGCTTGCCGGCGTACCGGATGCCGTGACCGAGAGAGCAAAGATAATTATGAAGGAGTTGTCTGCACTCGAAGGTGATATGGAAAGACCGGTTTTTACATCTTCCGATGAAAAGCAGATCTCATTTTTTGATGATCCCGAAGGAGAGGAAACTGAATATACCGAAGAAGAGATAAAAAAGCTTGGAGAAATAAGGGCGGAGATCGAAAACATAGATGTAAATCATCTTACACCGGTAGGAGCACTGGAGATGTTGTTTAAACTTCAGCAGAAGGTAAAGGGATAAATATATGTCTATTCAACTTCTTGATAAAAATACAATAAACAAGATCGCCGCAGGTGAAGTTATAGAGCGGCCGGCTTCAGTAGTCAAAGAACTCACGGAGAATTCCATAGATGCGGGAGCCTCTGTTATAACTGTAGAGATAAAGGACGGAGGCACTTCATTTATACGTGTTACGGACAACGGATCCGGTATAGATGCAGGTGACATTAAAAATGCTTTTGTCAAACATGCCACCAGTAAGATACGTCAGATAGAAGATCTGGAAACGGTCATGTCTCTTGGATTCAGAGGTGAGGCTTTATCAAGTATTGCTTCAGTATCAAAGGTTGAGATGCGTTCAAAATCAGGAGGTGTGCTTGAGGGGACCGAGTACATAATAGAGGGCGGACAGGAGCTTTCTTTCGGAGAAGCCGGACTTCCTGAAGGAACTTCTGTTATAGTAAAAGATCTTTTTTTTAATACTCCGGTACGCAAGAAATTTCTAAAGTCTTTTTCTGCTGAGGCTGCAGCTGTATATACGGTCATGGAGCACTTTGCCATATCCAGACCTGATATTTCATTTGTTTTTATAAACAACGGAAAAGAAAAGCTTCATACAACAGGTACAGGTCAGTTAAAAGAAGTCATATACAGTCTTTACGGCAGGGATATAACGGCCAATCTTATCAGTGTATCGGCAGAGGCTCCGGGGGTACAGATATCCGGTTATATAGGAAAACCTGCCATAAGTCG
>CAMOUW010000018.1 GCA_946626755.1 uncultured Clostridia bacterium | reverse complement strand
GACGGCTTGAGTATAATATCATCTCACCTATACCTTGTCAACTACTTTTTTGAAATATTTTTAAATAAATTTTTCTCAAGTTAAAAGAAGGGAGAATAACACCAATATATGGTATCATCCTCCCTTTTTACCCTGTATCTTGTTTGTATTACTACATAAGAAAAGAGTTAAACTTTTGTTTCATTTACAAGTACGCCTTGAACAACAAGTCTGAGCTTGTAGCCTGTATTTATGTCGCAACTTGAAAGTGTAACTATCTGTTTGGCATTTGACACATCCACTCCTGTATCATAAAAAGCATAACTTTTCCATTTTGATGCATATTCATGGAACTGTTTGTCTGTTGCTTCCTTCTGTGCCTGGTCAGTTTCATTGGGCGCACCAAACAGAGTATACGTGTCACCCGTAGGCTGGGGTGTATATACCGAGAATATCTTATACTCTCTGACAGAGTCCGGTGTATATACATAGAAGACATCATGCCCCTGTTCTTTGTAATATGAAGCATCCCTGTACTTGTCATTGTCTGAGAACATGGTTCCGTCACCCATGTGGTGTCCATATAAGATCACATGTCTGGCTTCCAGCCCATCCTTTATGTTGGTATCTATATATACGGTACCTGCTCTGCTGTATTCCCCGTCAAATCCCCTGTGGAGATAATATTCGTTGGAGGGATCATTTAGCTTCTGCACTATAGGAAGTTTTACATCTGTAGCAGGAATGAAGATAAGCCCTTTGGCTTCAGGATTCTTTGCAAGGGCTGCCTGATGATCATAACGGAAAGGTTTTTCCTCCTGCGTGGGTGAACCGTCATCCTTTGGTGCCTCTGTCACAACAATGGCATCTATAGCGTCATTTGTCACCTGTGCCGAATGACCGTACTCCATCTGTGTACGTATAATATTTACCAATGCTATGGTAAGTACAGCAGCACATCCGGCTATGATCAATATAAAGGGCAGGGGGCTTTTTTTCTTTTTCTTCTTTTCTCCCTCTTCAACTTCGTTTTTTATTTCTTCTTTCTTCTCTTTTTCATCACTCATATCAATCTACCTGAAAATCTAAATCTTACGCTTTACCTTCAGAGCCAAATAACTGAATCTTTTCACGTACTACAGACTTTATTCCTTCCACTCCGGGCTTAAGAACCTTTCTCGGATCAAAACCTTTTCCTTCCAGATCCTTGCCTTCTTCAATATACTTTCTTACTGCTGCTGTAAATGCGATCTGACACTCTGTGTTTACATTTATCTTTGCCACACCAAGATCTATGGCTTTTTTAACCATATCCGCAGGTATTCCGGTGCCTCCGTGAAGAACAAGAGGAAGATCTTTTGTCTGCTCTTTTACACTTTCCAGTACATCAAATCTGAGACCGGGCCAGTTTTCAGGATATTTGCCGTGTATATTACCTATTCCCGCAGCTAGAAGATCAACCCCGAGGTCAGCTATCGCCTTGCACTCAGCGGGATCCGCACACTCTCCCATACTTGCCACTCCGTCTTCCTCGCCGCCTATTGCTCCAACCTCAGCCTCAAGAGACATTCCCTTTTCAGCACATATCTTAACAAGCTCTTTGGTTTTTTCCACATTCTCTTCTATAGGATATGAAGATCCGTCAAACATAATAGAAGAAAAACCTGCATCTATACACTTAAGGCAGCCTTCGTATGTACCGTGGTCAAGGTGAAGTGCAACCGGCACTGTAATCCCAAGATCTTCTACCATTGCACTACACATGGAAGCTACTGTTTTAAATCCTCCCATATATTTGCCTGCGCCTTCTGATACACCAAGTATAACGGGGGAATTCATCTCCTGTGCCGTCTCAAGAATAGCCTTGGTCCATTCAAGGTTGTTTATATTAAAATGTCCTACTGCATAATGGCCCGCAACAGCCTTTGTAAGCATATCTTTAACTGAAACTAACATAACTCTGCCTCCTCTGTCATTGTAAATGTGTTATAACTCCAATCACTTCTTTTCAGGTTCCGGATAATCCACTCCAAATGTCTCCACCGTAACAGTTTTCATAACCTGGGGCTCAAGCGGCTTATCCAAAGGATTGGTCTGAACGGCTGCAATCTTATCCAACACATCCTCGCCTTCAATAAGTTTTCCGAAAGCAGCATACTGTCCGTCTAACTGATTCACATCCTTATGCATGATAAAGAACTGTGAACCGCCGGAATTGTACTCTGCTGCTCTGGCCATGGAAAGAACTCCTCTTGTATGTGAAAGATCATTCTTTACATTGTTCATTGTAAACTCACCCTTGATGGTATAACCGGGACCTCCTGTACCATTTCCGTCCGGGCATCCACCCTGGATCATAAATCCGGGGATAACACGATGAAATGTAAGACCGTCATAAAAGCCTTTCTTTACAAGACTTATAAAATTATTTACCGATATGGGAGCCACATCAGGATAAAGCTCAAGCTTCATTACGCCGCCATCTTCCATAGTTATAGTTACTTCGGGATTCTGTGCCATTTTATTTCTCCTTTATGCTTAAATGTTTTTTATTTTTTCATTATAACATTTTAATGCCAAATGTGGTAGTACTTTATGTTGTTCCTCAAAACACCACAACTGTGTATTGAACGCATTACACTATTGTCTTAGCATAAATTAAGGACTTGTTCCTGTTTTCAGCATATATTTATAATGGGGGTATAAAAAATGAGTAATTCTACCAGCGATGCAGCAGGCGGCTGCACACACAACTGCAGTTCATGTGCTCCCGGCACATGCGATACCGATAAAAAGGGGATTAATTTTTTCGGAACTCTGGGTAATATCTCTGAAAAAACAACAGAGCTGGGAGACGATGAAGTAATGAAGATGCTTTCCGAAGCAGTGGCCGAGTGGGGTGATCCCGACAGCGAGGCTTGAGCATCTGCTATTGTGGCTGCATTTCGATGTATTAAAAAAACGCCTTACGGCGTTTTTTTGTTTGCTTGCTAATGATACTCCTGAGTTATTCGGCAAGCACCACACTTTTTATACCTCTATACCCGGTATCTGTGAATCCTGTATTTTCTCTAGCATTTTTTTCTTCCGCCAAAGGAACACCCTCTTCATTTTTATTATCATTTACAACAGTGTCGACGGAGGCTTCGCAATCCACATATACTCCCTCTGATATTTTGCCGTATCTGTCTGTTCCCCAATAATCCTTCTCCGATCCTTTTTCTGCACAGTTTTCATTTCCCGGCAATTTTGAATCCGGCATATCCTTTTCAACAGCTTTATTTTCGGAAATCTCTTTCTCAAGCCGTTCCTTTTCTAAGCGTTCCTTCTCCAGGCGTTCATTTTCAAGACGCTCTTTTTCCAAACGCTCTTTTTCAGCCTGCTCCTCTTTCATACGGTGCATGGCATAGTATCTGTCCATTTCCTGCTTATCTTCATCAATAAGCGTTCCTTTACCAAAAAATCCCGCTCTGGTCTCCATGTGATGACGAAACTCATGACGAAGAGTGTCTCTGAGTTTCATTCTGATATCATCCTCTCCGTGAAGCCCCATAGTGGCAGCAAAGGAACCATAATAAATAACAATCTGCTTCCCCATTATGGGACTCGTAGAATAGGTGCCCATAATATACAGATCATCTGCCAGTCTGTTCGGATGCAGATTGGCCTTTTTATCTACCAAAACACCGCCGTTTAGTTCCTCAAAAACGTACTCCGGCAAAAGCTCCATCTCTTCATCCAGAATTTCCGAAAATCTTTCATAGGATATCACTGCCGCATACCTCCCCTTTTAGTCAGAGTTTATCCCTTAAAGCGGTATCCCACACCCCAGATAGTTTCAATATATTGAGGCTTGGCAGTATCTGCTTCTATCTTCTCTCTGATCTTTTTTATATGCACAGTCACAGTAGCTATGTCTCCCACTGAGTCCATAGCCCAAATTTCCCGGAACAGTTCTTCTTTGGTATACACATGATTGGGATGCTCGGCAAGAAAAGTTAAAAGATCAAATTCCTTTGTGGTAAAGCTTTTTTCATCACCGTCCACAAAAACCCGTCTTGCGGTTTTATCTATCTTTATCCCCTTTATTTCTATAGTGTCATTGTCCGTTTTGTTGTCAGTTATAAGCCTCTCATATCTGGCAAGGTGCGCCTTTACTCTGGCTACCAGTTCGCTGGGTGAGAATGGTTTGGTCATATAATCATCCGCGCCGGTTCCCAGACCTCTTATTTTATCTATGTCTTCTTTTTTTGCAGACACCATGATAATAGGTATATTCTTGACATTTCTGACTTCCTTACAAATCTCAAAGCCATCTATCCCCGGAAGCATTATGTCCAGTATCATGATATCAAAATCTTCAGAAAGAGCGGCATCAAGTCCACTGTTGCCATCAGACTTGATCGTTACGTCAAAGCCGCTGAGTTCAAGGTAATCTCTTTCGATCTCGGCAATCGCCTCGTCATCTTCCACAATAAGTACTTTACTCATGTCTTCCTCCTTTTGCCCTGTCTCGTGTTCATCTGACTGTCAGGGAGAGACAGCCGCATACCTTCTCTATATCTTAACAGATTCAGATGGAAAGTTGTACCTTCTCCCTCAACCGATTCCACCCAAATCCTTCCTTTGTGATCCTCCACAATCTTCTTAACTATAGCAAGACCTATACCGCTTCCTGACTGCGGACTGGTTCTTGATTCATCCGTCCTGTAAAATCTGTCAAAAATACGGGGAAGATCTTTATAGTTTATACCCTTACCGTTGTCAGACATAACAACGTGAATATAATCACCCTCATCAAATACCTCAATGCCTATCTCGCAATCTCTGCCGGGCTGTCTGTATTTAACGGAGTTGCTTACTATATTGTTTATCACACGTTTAAGCTGGTTTGGATCCGCCATGGTCTCCATAGTTTCATCTCCATGAAATGCATATCCCAACTTTATATTTTGAGCTTCCAGATCGAGATTGATCTCATCAACACAGTCATCAAAATAATTTTTTACATTTATCTTTACAAAATCGTAAGGAATCCTGTTGGTATCAAGCCTTGAAAACAGCGTAAGCTCGTCTATCAGCCTGTCCATATCCTCTACTTTATTGGCTATGGTCAAAACATATCTGTGCTGTTTTTCAGGTGTGTCGGCTATCCCGTCTCTCAGACCTTCCACATACCCTTTAACTGCAGTAAGCGGAGTCTTGAGGTCATGTGAAATGTTTCTTATGAGCTCTTTTTCTTCCGCATCGGATTTTATCTTTTCCTGCTCGGACTTATTTAGCCTTCCCCTCATTTCTTCAAAGTCTCTGCACAAATCTCCGAGCTCATCTTTAGACCGGGCCTTTATCTCAAAATCCAGATTACCGTCTCTTATATTTTGTGTTCCCAGTCTCAACCTGTCAATAGGTCTTATTATAGAACGGTTTATCCATATGTATAAAATAAAGCTGGTAAGCGCCAGAACCCCTATGATTATCAGCAAAACCTCAGTTATAAGATTTCTGAACTGAGGAATGATCTGCCTCATAGGTGTCACAATATAGACTTCGTTGTATCTTCCGTCTCTTCCTGCAAAACGCACAGCCTTTACTATCGCCTGATACTTACCTCCCTTGTAAACACCGGCATTTCCCAGTTTTTGAGCAAGTTCGCCATCCGGAAGCAATTCTGCCAAATCTGTCTCCGAATATGGCGCAGATGAAAACATTACATTATTTTCTTCCCTGACCACCAGATATGACAGCTTTGAAGTAAGATCATTACTCAGGGAAGTAAGGTATCCCGTATCTGTCAGCTGTTGCGGCTGCTTTTCCGCCAACATTTGTAGATCTTCATATACATCGTCTGTTATCCCTCCCAAGATAGCACTGGGCGAATAAAGATCTGACAGTTTGTAATCATGAGTGCTTCCGTAAATGTCCCTTATCCGGTTCATTTCTATCTTTACTATGATACCGATAGCTATGGCACCGAGGATGACCGGCATAATAGCCATAATAACAAAAGCAATCTTTAATTTTGTCCTAAGCTTCACGCTCGCCCTCCTCTCATAAAAACGCTTTTATAAAACGGTAAAAGAAAAGACCGATTAAGACGCATCTAAACCTCTTAACCGGCCCACAGGGAATCACTCACCCTACCTTCAATCTGAACTTCTGAGCGTCATGCTCGCTTGTCACTATTTCTATGCGTGCTCCGAGGCCCCTCAGTTTTTCGTCGAAATCTTCGTATCCCCGCTGAATATACATAATATCTTCAACCTCGGAATAACCTTCGGCAGCAAGTGCCGCAAGAACAAGTGCCGCCCCCGCTCTCAAGTCAGGAGCTGCCACCTGGGCACCTGTCAAACCTTCCACACCGTCAACATAGAAAGTATTTCCTTCGACCTTTCCCTGTCCGCCCATCCTGGTAAGCTCGTCCACATATCTGAACCTGTTGTCAAATACACTTTCGGTAACCATGCTTGTGCCTTCCGCCAATGCAAGAGCCACCGCCATCTGAGGCTGCATATCAGTGGGGAATCCGGGATACGGAAGGGTTTTAATATTCGTGGAACGCAGCCTTCCTTTGGCACACACTCTGACTGTATCGTCTCCTTCCTCCACCTCGCAGCCCATCTCTATGAGCTTGGCTGAAATCGACTCAAGATGCTTGGGTATAACATCACATACTGTCACATTGCCTCTGGTAACAGCTGCTGCGATCATAAACGTCCCCGCCTCTATCTGGTCAGGTATAATTGAATAGGTAGCCTTGTGCAGCTTTTCAACTGCCTTTATACGTATCACATCGGTACCCGCACCTTTTATCTTGGCTCCCATGGCATTCAGGAAGTTGGCCACATCCACAATATGCGGTTCTTTTGCTGCATTTTCAAGGATAGTATCCCCCTCTGCCATGCAGGCTGCCAGCATGAGATTTATAGTGGCTCCTACGGATACCATATCAAAGTAAATATGCGCCCCCGTCAGCTTCTTTGCTCTCGCCCATACTATACCGCCGGCAAGTATATCTACCTCTGCTCCAAGCGCCTTGAACGCCTTAAGGTGCATATCTATGGGACGGCTGCCTATATCACACCCTCCCGGTAATGCTACTTTTGCTTCATGGTACTTTCCGAGCAAGGCTCCTATAAGATAATAGGACGCCCTGATCTTTTTTACCTGTTCGTATTGTATATCTACACTGGTGATGGTTTTTCCGTTTATCTCAACAGTGTTTTTATCTACTTCTTTTACAGTTGCTCCAACGCCTTTTATCGCACTGAGTATAACATGTGCATCTCTTACATCAGGTACATTTTCCACTGTAACAGGCTCATCAGCCATGATGGCTGCCGCCAGTATCCCAAGTGCCGCATTTTTTGCTCCGCTTATCTTAACGCTGCCTTCCAGCGGTTTATTACCCTTTATAATATACTGCTCCATTGTATATTTTTTCCTTATGTGCTGATTTTCAAGGTTACTTATCCGATTGAGTATAGCATTTTAGCCTTTATTTTTCAACGTTTTTTTTAGAAAAATGTATTTTTTATAAATTCAAATGCATAAGCTATCACACAACCGTGATCCATAGCAAGTCCATCGGTGTCTTTCAAAATATACAACACCTCTTTTAAGCCTCTCTTTTTTTCCAATGCCCTGACAAGAGCGGCCTTCAGAACCACACCTCTTTCTTTTTCAGTAAGCGTCAGTTCCACCTTTTCCGCTTCAATACTGTCCGGGGCTTTTCTTATCGTGCTTCTGAGATATTCGGGGTATGGAGAATTCTTTTTTGTTTTATCCTCTGTATCAAAAATCCCCAGAAAATCTTCCTCCCTCAGTTCATCTTCACAAAATGGCGTTTTTTTACATTTTATTTCAAAAATACCGGCATCTCCCGCGTCATCCCCGGCTTTAGGGCGTATACTGCCCTCCGGAACCGCTGCCGCATAAAGAGTTGTCACTATATGGGTTCTGGGATCTCTTCCCGGATTGGAAAAACTCCTGACCTGTACCGGCATCACATCCTCTACACCCGTCTCTTCCATTAGCTCTCTTGCAGCCGCTGCCGCGGTATCCTCCCCCAATTCCACAAATCCTCCGGGCAAAGCCCACCTTCCGATGCAGGGATGATTCGTCCTTTTAATAAGCAACAACTTCCAGGTCATATCCTTGGGATTGTCTGATAACTCATCTTCATCGTACACAAATACAGCCGTATCAGCAGTACAACTGGGATTTTGATACATTGACGGATCATACTCTGCCACAAATTCTTCAAGAGTTTTCCCATCGGCATTTTTCTCTACGTCCCCTGTAAATCTACTGTTTTCCTCTGATGAAAGATACATATACTAACCCTCCTGTTTTTCAAAAAAATCTATCATTAAATCAAGGAATTCCGGCGCACCGGCAGTTTTTCCAATGGCCGGTCTCCACAATATGACCGGCGTTTCTCCCGTTTTAAGAACAATCAGATTTTCTTCCGTATCCTGTACGTCTGCGTCAGACTCGGAATTATATTCAAATCTTGCTATCCATTCTCCGTTTTTCTTTGCACCTTTGATCTGCAATATGCCAAGATTTCCGGCCATGGCTTTTATATATGCCATTTTAAGAAGGTTATGCGCCGGCTCCGGAAGAGGTCCGTATCTGTCCTCAAGCTCCGCCTCCATATCTTCAATATCCGCCCTTGATGTTATGGCTGCTATTCTTTTATACAGATCAAGTTTCTGTATTTCTCTGGGTATATACTCATCAGAAAGAAATGCGTCTGCAATAATATCTACTGATGTTTCCGTCTTTGCAGGAATTTCCTGCCCTTTTTCTTTAGCAACCGCTTCATTCAACAGCTTTGTGTACAGCTCAAATCCCACTGCATTCATATGACCGTGCTGGGTTTTTCCAAGCATAGTTCCCGCGCCTCTTATCTCCAGATCCTTCATGGCCAGCCTGTAACCCGATCCCAGTTCTGTCATTTCCGATATGGCAGACAACCTCTTCATGGCCACCTCAGTTATGATCTTATCTCTTCTGTACAATAGAAATGCATAAGAGCTTCTATGGCTTCTTCCTACACGGCCTCTGAGCTGATATAACTGGGAAAGCCCGAGTTTATCAGCATCCTCTATGATTATGGTGTTTACATTCGGGATATCCAGTCCGGTTTCTATAATGGTAGTGGAGATCAAAACGTCTATTTCGCCGTTTATAAACTCTACCATGATCCTTTCAAGCTCCCTCTTATCCATTCGACCGTGTACACATACCGTAACCGCTTCCGGAAGCAACTTTTCAAGCCTGGCTTTTATCTCATCCATACGGTTTATTCTGTTATAAACATAATATACCTGACCGCCCCTGGACATTTCCCTTTTTATGGCTTCCCTTATAATTCCGTCGTCCTGTTCGGAAACAAATGTCTGTATGGGTAGTCTTTCTGTGGGCGGCTCCTCGAGAGTGCTCATATCCCTTATTCCGGCAAGACTCATGTTTAATGTTCTTGGTATAGGTGTAGCGCTCAATGCTATGACATCTATATTTTCTTTTAGTTTTTTTATTTTTTCTTTGTGATTTACACCGAAGCGCTGTTCCTCATCTATGATAAGGAGCCCGAGATCTTTAAACTCCACGTTCTTGGAAAGAATCCTGTGAGTACCGATAACAATGTCCACAAGTCCCTTTTTTAGTTGCTCTTCTGTTTTTTTGTTGTAGGACGAGCTTCTCATCCCGGACATAAGCTCCACATTTACGGGGAAAGACCTGAGCCTTTCCGTAAATGTGTCAAAATGCTGACCTGCAAGTATCGTTGTGGGAGTAAGAAAGGCCACCTGCTTACCGTCCTGTACAGCCTTAAATGCTGCACGAAGGGCCACTTCTGTCTTTCCGAAGCCCACATCTCCGCAAATAAGCCGGTCCATTATGCGCTCACTTTCCATATCACGCTTAACATCAGATATAGCATCCAACTGGTCGGAAGTCTCCTGATAAGGAAACATTTCTTCAAATTCACTCTGCCATACTGTGTCTTTTGAAAAGGAAAAGCCCTTCATCCCTGCTCTTGCAGCATACAGTCTTACCAGATCCGCAGCCACCTGCTGCACCGCTTCTTTCGCCTTTGCCTTTGTTTTGCACCAGACCGCTGTTCCCAGTTTGTTGATTTTGGGCTTGTTTTCCGTATCTGAGGAGGCATATCTTTGGATAACATCCGTATGAGTAGCCTGGATAAAGACATTTGCCCCGTCTGCGTACTCTATCTTAATGTAATCCTTTTCAGTATCGTCCACACTTTTCTTTTCTATACCACGATATATACCTATACCGTAGTTTTCGTGAACCACAAAATCTCCCGGTTTAATATTCAGCTCGGAAAAAGGTACTCTTTTTCTGCTTTTTTCCTTTCTTTTCCTGCTGCTCCGTACAAAAATGTCATTTTCGGTAATTATACAAAACTTTATCTCAGGATAGGTAAACCCCCTGCTTATACTGCCTTCCGTAACATAAACCGTCCCCGGCGCCTGTACAAAATCTTTATCCTTTCCCGTAAATGCCTCGATACCGAACTCTTCCAAATCCTTTTTTATCCTGTTCCTTCTGGAAACAGAACCCGTCACCAGAACTGTACTGTATTTTTGCTCTTTGTAGTGTTTAATATCTTTTACAAGGGTTTCAAAAGAGTTGTTGTAGGCATTTATGCTGCTTGTGGTCAAATGTACATTTACATCGGGCTTCATCCCTTTCAGGCTGTTTCCGAAAAGAGAAAGCATCAGACAGGAAAAAGGATCCATAAGCTTGTAAACACCACTTAATGCCCTGAAAAGATCAGTCTGTTTTTTAAGTATATAACCTTTTTCAAATCTGTATGAGGTACTTTCTCTGTATTCTTCCTCCTGAATGCGATACCCTTCTTCCAGTACTGCCGGCTCATCAAATATGACCAGAGTCTTTTCCGGAGGAAAATAATCGGTAAAGCTGACGCAATTTTTTTCAAAGTAACTTATATACTTTTCGTAATCGCCAATGCGCTCCAAATCTGTGATGGCTTTTCTTAATCTGTTGCAGGCTTCATAGATTTCAGGCGTCTTTCTCTTTTCGTTATCTCCCAGCTCATCCAGTCTGGCTTCCACATCTTTCCTTATTTTTTTCAGACCTTTTTCTATTTGCTCTTCATCTAAAATGTATTCTGTGGCAGGGAAGATTTCTACTTTTGAGAGCTTTTCTATACTACGCTGACTGTCTGCATCAAAAACACGGATGGAATCTATCTCATCCCCCCAGAATTCAATCCTCACCGGATTTTGAGCATTGACAGGGTAAATGTCCAGTATCCCGCCACGCCTGGCAAACTGTCCGGGCAAAATAGCCATATCTTTTTTTTCATATCCTATGCGCATCAGTTCTCTGTCCGGTTTTTCCGGCTCATCGCCGTTTTTAAGAAGAATAGTGTTTGATGTGTATTTTTCCAAAGGCAAAAGCCGGTCTGAAAAAGCATCCAAGGTAGTAACTACGGTTATTTCTTTGTCTTTGCTTATACTTTTTATCAGTTCACTAATGCACGTGAGTCTTCTTGCGATAAATTGGTTCCCGTGAAGATCCGCGCTGTAAAATATCATGTCCTTTGCCGGATAATATATACAGTTCGCACCAAAAAATGAGCAGTCTGCCATAATGCGTGCTGCTCTGCTCTCATTTTCCGTAATGATAAGGTGTACGGGACGGCTCTTTATGCTTTCACTAAGATGGAATCTCTGGGTTTCCCCACATCCCGTCACATACACATTTGTACCTGTCTTTTCCAGTGATTCACATATTTGTGAAAATCCCGGAAGCCCCGTCACCGTGTCAAGATATTTTTTCATCCGTTATACCTGTTCATCGCATGATCAGCGCCTTCGATTATAATGTCCTTAACTGCTTTACAGGCATCTTCAAAAGCCTTTTCCATAGCCGGAATATCCTCTTTGGAGAAATGCCCCAATACCCAGTTTACAAGATCTCCCCCGGGAGGTTTGGAACCTACTCCCACCTTTACCCTGTCAAATTCCGATACACCAAGCTGATTTATAATATTTTTTATACCGTTGTGTCCTCCGGCACTTCCTTTTGAACGGACTCTGATCTTCCCCGGCGGCAGATCTATGTCATCGTATATGACTATAAGATCCTCCGGAGTCTTATCATAATAATCCAGAATGGCTCTTATTCCTACTCCGGAAAGATTCATATAAGTCTGGGGTTTTATAAGAAAAACCTTCTCCCCTTCGATCATGCCTTTTCCCGTAAGGCAATGATTTTCAAAGCCCTTTACGGGAATATCATATTCGTCCGATAAAGCATCGATCACTTTAAACCCGGCATTGTGCCTGGTGTTTTCATATTCACTCCCGGGATTTCCCAGTCCTGCTATAATCTTCACGCACCCGCTCCCCCTTTGTTTTTGGTACTATGGTTTTTGATTATAGCATATAAAAATAAAACTTGCATGAAATATAAAACCATCGTATGCCACGTACGCTAAAATCAATATGCCGGTAAAACAGGCTTTGTATTTTTACACCGGTTAGGAATAGTTAATATTTTAATAGTAATATTTACATAGTAACGGTGACTTATTTTTTTTGTGCTTATAGGGTATAATGATTCCCAAATTTATATTGTCACTAAAGATACGGAGGCTACCAATGGTTAAATTTGATATAAATACACCCTGCCATGTGCATTTTATAGGTATCGGCGGTTCCAGTATGAGCGGACTGGCCCGGATTCTTATTGAAAAAGGATTTACCGTAACAGGTTCGGATAACAGTGAAGGTAAAGAAACGGATGCCCTCAAAGCAGACGGATGTCCTGTGTATATCCCCCAGTCCGGGGACAATGTAACTGACGATATCGACCTTGCAGTATATACGGCAGCTATACATGACGACAATCCTGAACTCATAGAGATCAGAAAAAGAGGGATACCTGATATCTCAAGAGCGGATTTCCTGGGTGCTATTTCATCCAACTATAATAATTCCGTTTGTGTATCCGGCACCCATGGTAAAACAACAACTACATCCCTCATTACAGATATATGTATTGAAGCAGGTCTTGATCCTACTGTGTCAGTCGGCGGTGTCATTGAGACTATCGGCGGAAATATGCGCGTTGGAGCCTCAGATACATTTATAACCGAAGCCTGTGAGTATACAAACAGCTTCCTGTCACTTCACCCTACGATTGCGGTTATTTTGAATATAGAAGCCGACCATTTGGACTTTTTCGGAGATCTTGAAAATATAAGATATGCGTTCAGAGATTTTGCGGGACTCCTGCCCTCTGACGGCGTTCTTGTGGTAAACAGCGACATAGACGATTATTCTTTTTTTGCACCGGATAACGGAGCACGTATGGTCACCTACGGTACAGATCCGTCAAAAAGCGACTATTATGCAGACAATATAAGCTTTGACGAAAACGGTTTGGGTACTTTTGACCTGTACAAAAACGGCACATTTGCATATACAGTATCTCTTGGAGTGCCCGGTATGCACAATGTATCCAACTCCCTGGCTGCCATAGCCGCTGCCGAGGCAGCTGGTGCTGATGCCGACTCCATTATCAGAGGTTTGAAAGCTTCTTCAGGAGCGGGGCGCCGCCTGGAAAACAAGGGGTCTTTCAACGGTGTCCGCATTATAGATGATTATGCACACCATCCTGATGAGATCAAAGCCACTCTAAGTGCCGTCAGACTTATGACATCAAAAAAGATATGGGCAGTTTTTCAGCCTCACTCCTTTTCCCGGACCAATGACTTTTTAGAGGATTTTGCGGATACCCTGGCAGAACTTGCCGATGTTTCCGTACTGGCGGAAATTTTCAACAATCGTGAAGTAAATACCTACGGCGTAAGCTCTTCGCAAATCCGGGATCTCATTGAGAAAAAAGGCAAAGAGGCTTACTATTTTGAAACTTTTGAGGAGATAGCGGATTTTCTTAAGGAGCACTGTGACAGCGGTGATATCGTAGTCACCATGTCAGCCGGCAACATTTATAAACTTGCGGAAATGCTGGTTCCCGAAGAGAATTCATGATTTTAAATAATTATAAAGCATAATGAAAAATATTACTTTAACATCAGATGTTGATCTCGGATATACCCCTGTATCACATTCTTTTATAAATAAATATATGCCATCGGCAAACGGAGAATTTGTAAAGGTATATCTGTATCTCCTTCATTGTCTGGATACCGGTAAAAGCATCTCCGTCTCTGACATAGCCGACTTCTTTGAAAAGGAGGAAGCCGACGTTTTCAGGGCTTTCAGATACTGGGAAAAGCAGGGACTTTTATCAGTGAGCAGTCACGCTTCCGGCGAAAGTGTATCTATAAAGATCCTGTCTCCCGATACTAAAGATACAGTCGCGGACAGATCTGAAAAGAAAACCTCCTTTCAGGATACCTCCGCTCTTCCATGTGATGACCTGCACGAATCCGAAAGCTTCAGTCATCTCGTTCTGGCTACAGAGGTTTATTTCAAAAGATCTCTGCGCCACACAGATACTGATATTCTTTTGTATATGCATGATGATCTCGGTATTCCTTTGGACCTTATTGAATTTCTCATTTGTCAGGCTGTTTCCAAAGGAAAAAACAACCTTAAATATGTAGAGGCCATGGCCAGAACCCTTTTGGATTCTGATGTTCGTACACTTAAGGCGGCCAAAGAGTATTACAAAAACAACTCTGACACTACACGTATGGTAGCAAAAGCTTTCGGTATTCAAAAAAGAAATCTCGGTTCATCAGAACAGGATTTTATTTTTAAGTGGACAGACACCTTTGGGTTTGATACCGATATTATTGTAGAGGCATGCAACCGTACCCTTAAGACAACACATGAGCCCAGTTTTTCATATGCGGACGGTATACTAAGCAAATGGCATGAAAAAGGTGTTGTTTCTTTTGAAGATATAAAGCGCACAGATGAAGAACACGCAAAAACTGTGAAGACACCAGGAAACAAAAAAAGCTCATCAAAAGCCTCAAAAGCAGGTACGGCATCTAAAAATACATTTAACAATTTTGAACAGAGGAATCTGGACTTTGATACTATTACAAAAAATGCCTTTTTAGCTGCTAAAAGCGAAGAATAAACGGGAGGTATTTATATGGCTCTCTCAAATAAACAATATGACGGATTGATGGACGTGTATGAAAACATACGCCGCAAAAACAGGCTCGAAGCCGAACGCAGGCGTGCCATTCTCTCTGCACAAGATCCTGAGTTTGACAAGATAAATGAAGAAATAGGCGCATTGTCATATGAGGCGGCAAAGAATAAATTGCTTCAAAAAAAGGAATGTCAAGATGACACTTCCTCACAAAATGACAAATATAACGATAAAATGAATGCTTTGAAAAAAAGGATGTCAGCATTACTGATAAAGCATGGCAAACCTGAAGACTGGCTGGAGCCTGTTTATGACTGTGAGATATGTCACGACACCGGAGTCACTGATGATTTTAAAAACTGCTCATGTTTTACCAAAAGAGCTATAGAGCTTTTGTACAAAGAATCCAATCTCATAAACATAACCCGGGGTCATACTTTTGACAGATTTAATGCAGATTTGTACTCAAATGAGCTTATAGATCCAATAACCGGTTTTTCTTCGAGAGAACTGGCTAAAACCGCTTTAAATATTGCCCTGAAATATGTTAAAGATTTTGATACTCTTCCCACATCAGATCTGAGTGAGACTGCTGCTGTTAAAAGAAATCTTTTCATTTCCGGCAATACGGGACTTGGCAAAACTTTTCTTTCAGCATGTATTGCATCAGATCTGATAAAAACAGCACACAGCGTTATATATCTGACAGCCGAAAATTATTTTTCAAAGTTGGATACCAATGATGAGCATTCTCCTCTTTTGGAATGTGATCTGCTTATCATAGACGATCTTGGTACCGAGTATAACAATGCCTATACCGCTGCTCTTATTTTTCACGGTATAAATGAGCGCCTTCTGAGAAACAAGCACACTATTATTTCAACGAATCTGAATTTCGAACAGATCCGTGAAAGATATACTGACAGGGTACTGTCACGAATATACAGAAATTTTACCGCCATCAGGTTTTTCGGCGATGATATCAGAATGAAATGACACTTGACTTAATTATTCTTATCAGATAGAGTTAAGGTTGATCATTTTTTTACGGAGGAACATTATGCCAAGAGATGAAAGACACACAGAATCTATGCCCTACGGTTCACTGGGCATAATTCCGCTGAAAAGCTGCAGCGAAATGGGAGCACGTATCGATGAGTGCCTGGTTCGCTGGAGAAAAAACCGTACCGGCAAACCCCAGTTTGAAACCGGAAATTATAAAAAAGATACTTATATCATCGATGCACAGACACCCCGTTTCGGTTCCGGTGAAGGAAAGGGTGTGATCAATCAGTCTGTAAGAGGACATGATCTTTATATTATGGTGGATGTATGTAATTACAGTCTCACCTACAAGCTCTGCGGAAACATTAACCATATGTCTCCCGACGATCACTATTCCGATGTAAAGCGTATAATAGCCGCTGCTGCAGGACAGGCCAGAAGGATAAATGTAATTATGCCCTTCCTGTATGAGAGCAGACAGCACAGACGTACAGGCAGAGAGTCTCTTGACTGTGCCCTTATGCTTCAGGAGCTGACTGACATGGGCGTGGATAATGTGATCACATTTGATGCACATGATCCAAGAGTACATAATGCGATTCCTCTTAAAGGATTTGAGTCTGTATCGGCAGCATACCAGTTTATCAAGTATCTGCTTTTAAATGTGGGTGATCTCCAGATAGACAGTGACCATATGATGGTTATCAGCCCTGATGAAGGCGGTATGGGCAGAGCTGTGTATTTCGCTAATGTTCTCGGTCTTGATATGGGTATGTTTTATAAACGCCGTGACTATACAAAGATCGTCGACGGACGCAATCCCATTGTAGCCCATGAGTTCCTTGGCTCCAGCATCGAAGGAAAAGATGTGATCATTATTGATGATATGATCTCTTCCGGCGACAGCATTTTAGAAGTAGCTGCAGAACTTAAAGCCAGAAATGCAGGAAGGATCTTTGCCGCTACTACATTTGGTCTTTTCACCAATGGCTTTGACAAATTTGACAAAGCATACGAGGAAGGACTTATCTCACGTATCTTAACTACCAACCTCGTATACCAACCTCCTGAACTCTTAGAGAAGCCCTGGTATATAAATGTAGATATGAGCAAATATATAGCCCTTCTTATCGACACTATCAATCACGATGCATCAGTAAGTGCCCTGCTTACTCCAATAGACAGGATCCACGAAAAACTGAAAGAATACAATGAAAGTAAAGGCGCCTTTGATATAGAGGATCCGGACGCCTGAAAAATACAAATAATCCCTGTTATCTAAATAATTAACCATAAAAAAAGGGTGCTTCCTGTTTTTTTCAGAAAGCATCCTTTTTGCTATCAAATCATCCTGATAAAAGCTGTCACCTTTAAAGCTATGCCTATGGATTACTATATTTCTGTTCCTAATCGGTGATTGATTTCTATTTTTATAAACTCCGTGATTCGCCTTACAGTATCATCCATAGTTGTGTTGTTATTAAACCTGTAATACGAAGTCACATTAAGAGACATTAGCTTTTCTTCGCTGAAATCATCTTCGTCTGCAAGAAATCTTCTGCATATTTCTTTGTAATCCGGTGTTTTTTGCTGTCTTTCTCTTTCTACTGCTCTTATGAGTCTTATATCGTCATCTACATAAATATATATGGGAACCATTGTCTTTTCACCAAAATACTCCAGGTATTTTTCATATGCCTCAAGGGTATTTATTACCAAAAGGTTTTGGTTTTGACCGCTTCCGCTCTCATCTCCTATTCCGTCAAAAGCCTCATCAGCAGCCGTAAAATAAATCCAGTCCCCCTGAACAGTATGATAGACCCTCTCTTCGATAACCAGGCCTTTTTCCCTCATGTCATTAAGACCATTGATATCAGTAAAATGGTACTCCCTGCCCTGTTCTTCCCCTTCTCTCATAGGTCGGGTAGTATAAAGAACTACCGGCTTCAGTCCGGGTATACTTTGCTGAAGAAGTCGTGTAAATATCCCGTCCTTGCCTGATGCACTTTTTCCCATTATGAAAAAAATCTTTGACATATTTTGACAAACCTTTCAAATATTAATCCTTTAATACATTTACATATGATCCGCGATTACTGTCATACGTACCGTACACCTCATAACCTTTATCTTTTGCCTGATAAATATCCCGAATAATCTGACTGTTGTAAATCTCTCCCGCCACTATACGAGGTGTACCGGGTGGATATATGTAAACAGTTTCAGCTGCCGTACGCCCCTCCGCCATCTGTAGATCTACAGGTTCAGATCCACCCGAATACCTTATCTCAAAAGCTTCGGCAGGGCTTATTTTCATCTCTGACGGCATAGGTTTCACTTCTGAATCCGAAGCTTTCTTAAAGCTTTCATCAAGTCGTACCAGGGCAGAATATAAACATTCAAGATCTTTTTTCGGATCAGAAACCGAAGTCATAAGTATTACATAGCCTTCTGCCGCCATCTCCGGCTGTATATGAAATTTTTCCAACAGAGCATCATACAGTTTTCTTCCGTCTCCGGTCAGAATAACTATCTTTGAAATATCATCACTTTCAAAAAGCTCCAGATTTTTAAGTTTAGTTTTGAGCCTTTCCCTTAGCGAAATCAAACTATCTATGTACTCTTTATAATCTTCTTTCCCCTTCATGGATGTAAGATAATCAAAAGCCGCACTAATACTTCCCATAAGCACATATGAAGGACTAGTGGTCTGAAGCATATTCCAAAAGGCTTTTACCCTTTCTTTATTTATAATATCGCCATTCAGGTGAAGAAGTCCTGTCTGTGTCAGAGTGGGCAAGGTTTTGTGGGTACTGTTTACCACCGCATCTGCCCCAAGCCTGCATGCATTGTCGGGAAATGTATTACTAAAAGGAAAATGTGCTCCATGAGCCTCATCCACAATAAGAGGTATATTTTTCATTTCTGTGATCTTTGAAATAGCTTTTATGTCACTGACTACACCTTCGTAAGTCGGTGAAGTAATAAATACAGCCCTTATTTCAGGATCTTCCTGAAGCTTTTCCCCGACTGCATCCACTGTTACTGCTTTAAATATACCGCCGTCAGACTTTTCCGGATACATATATACAGGCTTTAAACCTCTCAGCGTCAAGGCATTTATTACCGAAAGGTGGACATTTACAGGAAGAAGTACTTTGTCCCCATATTCTGTTGCACCGCATAAAGCCGCAAGAATACCGGAGCTGGATCCGTTTACAAGAAAAAAACTTTCATCTGCTCCATAAATATCCGCACATCTTCTCATTTCATCCCTTATAATCCCACCGGGATGATGGAGATCATCCATGCCGTCTATCTCAGTTATATCAACTAAGAAAGCATCCTGAAACGCTCCGGTAATACTTCTCCCCTTTCCGCCCGGCATATGCATGGGTATAAGACCTCTTTTTTTATGCTGTATAAGTTTTTCATAAAGAGAGCTCATTTTTTCTTCCTCTAAACCTGCCACCTGTCCGGTTCAATGATCTGAGCCATAAGATAACAAGGCGCATCGTAAGACCTCTTCCCGGATCCGCAGCCTTCCTTTACGACACGGTAAGACTGTGGCATATACTCATCCGTACGGAGCGCTGCTACAGCTGCTGCCCCTGTGGGTGTAACCATCTCACCTTGTACTTCTGTAATGTATTGTGTAATACCGTATTTTAAAGCTATATTATTCACCGCCGGTACAGGTACCGGAAGAATGCCATGCTGAGTTCTGACTGTACCACTGCCATCGTAAATAGCCGGGACAACCACCCTTTCCACTCCCAGATCATCTATACACACAGCAATGGCAAGAATATCCGCTATGGAATCTATAGCACCAACCTCATGAAAATGTACTTTGTCCACAGGCACATCATGTACCTCTGATTCTGCCTGTGCCAGTATGCTAAATATTTTTTCTGACAATTCCTTTGCTTTGTTTGAAGCTTTCGATCTGTTTATTATATCTGTAACATCCTTCAGGCTTCTGTGTATATGTTTGGATCTGTGGGCATTATTCTCACATGTATCCTCTTTCTTGCTTACTACACTTTTTTTATTGTCGTCATCCAGTCTGACTAAACCATTTTCATCCATAGCAAGAGGGGCATCATCCGGATGTCCGTGCAGATACTGCATATCGTGATCATGATTTTCATGCTTGCTGTCAAGTATAACATCAAAATCAGTACAATCCCGTCCGTTTTTTTGAGTCCTGCTTATTTTTATACTGAAACCGTCTGCAGGTACGCTTTCCAGTACACTCTTTAACAGATCAGCATCTGCTCCCAAATCCAGTAAGGCTCCTACCAACATATCTCCGCTGATGCCCGAGCGACACTCTAAATACAAGGTCTTTCCCATAATCTTCTCTCTTTTTTAAATTCAAAATGTAAGTATGTATCTTAAATATCTTTTTTAAACAAACATATCCTTATGGATTTTTTCCCGATACGACACAATTCATGCTGCCGCTTCGATAGCCTTCCAGATCAGCTGAAACGAATGAAAATCCAAGTCTTTTTAATTCAACAGCTATCTGTTTTCTTTTTTCAAACAGTAAGTCTATATCTCCTTCAGATACTTCTATTCTTGCAATACTGCCGTGCATACGTACTCTACACTGTTTAAAGCCATGATTTCTCAAATGATCTTCAGCCTCTCCTACCATTTGCAATTTCTTTTCCGTTATTTCTTCACCATAAGGAAAACGCGTAGCCAGACATGCAAAGGATGGTTTATCCCAGGTGGGCAGCCCCATTTCCCTAGAGTGACTACGTATATCCGCTTTAGAAAACCCCGCCTCTCTCAATGGACTGCGGATTCCCATTTCTTCAAGCGCTGCCATTCCGGGACGGTAATCCAAAGCATCGTCGGTATTTGATCCGTCTACAATATATTTTATGCCATTTGCCTTTGCAATATCGATCATTTTCCCAAAAAGTGCCTTTTTGCAATAATAGCACCTTTTCGTATGATTTTCCCTGTATTCCTTTATTTCAAGTTCATTTGCGGTAAAAACTTCATGCCTGACTCCCAGACTTTTACAAAAGCTCTCTGCTTCCAATACTTCTTTTTTGGGAAATCCTACAGAATCTGCAGTTATGGCCATAAGCTCTATTTCGGATAATTGACCGGCGACAGCCAGGAGAAATGTGGAATCTACCCCTCCTGAAAAAGCTACTGCCACGCTCTTCATATCCTTAAGTATTTTCTTTAATTTATTTAAATCGGCCATATTATATCCTCTTTTTTATTTATAACCAGATCAATTAACCGTTGCTTATTATTCTGTAGGCGTAACTAAAACTCTAACCTAATTTTATCTCAGGCAATGGCGCGACACTTCTTTTTAAGATCCCGCTCATATAGGCTATAGCTATACCGTAATTGGTTATAGGCACACTTCTGTCCTTCGCATACCTCATACGGCTTTGTATCTCCTGTTCACCCAGCATACATCCTCCACAGTGCAATATCAGCTTGTATTTGGACAAATCCTCCGGATAACCGTGTCCTGATGAACTCTCTACATTTATATTTTTACCCGTGTATTTTCTGATCATCGCCGGAAGCTTAACCGTACCTATATCTTCACAATGCCTGTGGTGCGTACATCCCTCAGCAACCAAAACAGTATCACCGTCTTCTATACTGTCTATCACCATTGCTCCTGCGATCTGAGCCTTCAATGATCCTTTATATCTGGCCATAATTATGGAAAAAGACGTTAACGGAATGTGCTCAGGAACTATATCCGCCACCTGCTTAAAAACCTGACTGTCTGTAACAACCAGGGCAGGCTTTATGTGATCATAAACCTTGCCTTTATCCGAAGTGCTATTTTTTTCATTATCCTCCTTATCATACCATGAAGGATTGCTGTCGAAAAGAGCCTTTAATTCAGTATCTTTTATACATATTGCATGCCCACCGGTTTCCAGGACATCCCTGATAACTTGCTGCTGAGGTAAAATAAGGCGTCCTTTAGGTGCAGATTCATCCAGAGGTATAACCAGCAAAACACTGTCTCCGGTATGGATAAGATCCGATACCATCAGATTTTCCTGCATACGCTTTTTTGACAGACTGTCTCCCAGTTTTATTATCGCTTCTTTCAGTTCATGTATTCCATAACCTGAGAGCGCACTTACCTTATGGATATGGATATCACCTTTAAAAGATGCTTCCGGAATGGACTCTTCCTTTTTGTCCGCCTTATTAACTGCAATCAAGAATGGTTTTTTATTTTCTCTGCATTTGTCTGCAAATGTAATTATATACTCTTTTTCCTTTTTATCTGAAAAACTGCCGGCGTCTGCAACTATCACAGCTAAATCTGCTCTGTCAAACATTTCCTGTGTTCTTTTAACACGAAGCTCGCCTATATCAGAATCATCATTAAAGCCCGGTGTATCAATGAGAACAACAGGTCCCAGTTCTCCAAGTTCCATTGTTTTAACAACAGGATCGGTCGTAGTTCCTCTTTTATCAGAAACTACGGATACTTTTTGACCTGTTATGGCATTTATAAGTGACGATTTACCCGCATTTACACAACCAAAAAAACCTACCTGAATCCTTTCGGAAACCGGCGTATCATTTAACCCCATATTCTCCACCTCCTTGCTGAAACTCGTGTTTATTTTAAAAAAGCCTCCTCCCTGCAGGAGAAGGCTAAAAACTTACTTATGATATGTTTTTATTTTTATGATTATTTTGCTTTATTTAAATAAATATTACTCTTCTCCGAACATCTTCCATCCATGATGATCTGTATGAAGCAGATGATGAGATTTTTCGGAAAGAGGAGCCGTAAGGTAATCCTTGTAAATGTTAACAATGGAAGGATTTTCATGACAGAATCTGAGTTTCATGTTTTTATCCTGGGTATAAAGCCAGTCAGCTCTTTCAACCTGTCGGCTATATCCGTCAACAATAGGCTGACCACCACCGTTTACACATCCACCGGGACATGCCATAACTTCTACAAAATGATACTCTACTTCGCCTCTTCTGAGGGCATCAAGGAGTCTGTCAGTAGCTGCAAGGGTATGACAGACAGCTATCTTAAGTGTCTGACCTGCAAGCTCAAACTCATACTCTCTCCAGTCACCCTGGCCACGAACCTCTTTAAATGCGTCCGGGTCACAGTTCTCACCTGTTACGAGGAAGTATGCACTTCTGAGCGCTGCCTCCATAACACCACCTGTAGCTCCGAAGATATTACCACCACCTGATCCGACACCAAGAGGCTGGTCAAGCTCTGTTTCTTCGAGCTCGCCGGGGATGATATGTGACATTTCGATCAGACGATCAACCTCACGGTTTGTAAGAGCAAGATCCACATCCTGGTCTCCGCATGCATCATTAAGATTTGGAATATCACACTCATGCTTCTTTGCAAGGCAAGGCATAACTGATACGCAGAAAATCTTTGAAGGATCAACCTTAAGAATGTCAGCATAATAGCTCTTTGCAACGGCACCAAACATGCCCTGGGGAGACTTAGCTGTAGAAAGCTGGCTTGTAAAATCAGGATAATGTGATTTTACGTGTCTTACCCATGCAGGACAACATGATGTGAACATAGGGAACTTATGCTTATCTGCGTTCTTAAGCTTGTCAACAAACTCACTTCCCTCTTCCATAATGGTAAGATCGGCTGAAAAGTTGGTATCGAATACATAATCTATACCCATCATCTTGAATGCTGTACAAAGTCTTTCTACAGTAGCAAACTCAGGCTTAAGTCCGAAGGGCTCACCCCAAGCTGTTCTTATAGAAGGAGCTATCTGCATAACAACGATCTTTTCAGGATCGTCTATAGCATCCAGGAGTCTGTCTGTATCGTCACGCTCACGAAGCGCACCTACGGGACAATGCTTTATACACTGACCGCAGAGAGCACATCCTGATTCTTCAAGACTGTTAAACTCAGGGTTCACTCCTACTGTTGTACGTGATCCGGTATTTATAACATCCCAAACATGTGAATTTTCTATATTGTCACATACCTGGACGCATCTCATACATTTAATACACTTTGAATCATCCCTTATCAGAGGGAAATCCTTGTTGTATTTGGGAAGAGGAATTTCCTTATCGAAGGGAATGTCCTGATCCTGGATATTCAGTTCATTTGAAATAGTCTGAAGTGCACAATTGCGGCTTCTCACGCATGAAGCACAATTTGAATTGTGCTGTGAAAGAATAAGTTCCACATTTGTTCTTCTGGCTTTTCTGGCTTTTGCACTGTTGGTACGGATAACCATTCCTTCGTCCACAGTATTGTTACATGCCGTTACAAGCTGATCGTTTCCTTCAACCTCTACTACACAGACACGGCATGCGCCTATTTCATTAAGTCCCTCCCAGTGACAGAGGGTCGGTATCCTGACTCCGGCCTCGGCAGCAGCTTTCAAAATAGTCGTCTTCTCCGGAACCTGTACCTTCTTTCCATCAATCGTTACGTTTACCATTTTGACCTCCTACCGTTTCTGAACGCACCATATCCAAAGTGATCACAATGCAGACATCTTCCTGATTCCTGACATGCTTCTTCATCACTCATACCCATCTCCATCATATCGAATCCCTTGATCCTTTCTTCAGGAGGAAGCTCACGCATGTTAACTCGTCCACAGGGTACTGTGTCTGAAAATCTCACTCTGGGCATATCTATATCATTTTTAATCTCATGTTTAAATCCGAGATATTCGTCAATATTGGCAGCTGCGACCTTTCCGCCTGCAATAGCCTTGATAACTGTAGCAGGTCCTGTCACGCAGTCTCCGCCGGCGAACACACCATCAGCTCCTTCAATATCACTTGTATCAAGAGCACTGATACGTCCGCCTCTTTCGATTTTGATCCCTTCTCTGTCAAGAACACCGGAATCAATACCCTGACCAATGGCAACTATGACCTTATCACAGTCAAATTTAACTTCAGGTGCTGAAGCCGCAGAAACACCCGGACGTCCGTCTTTAATAGCACCGATAAGCTGAGGCTGGGCAACAAGTGAACAGACCTTTCCGGAAGCATCTTTCTCAATACGAACAGGAGCATGAAGATCAACGATCTCAACCCTGTCCGCAACTGCTCCTTCAATCTCTTCCTCAAGGGCAGTCATATCCTGCTTTCTTCTTCTGTAAACAACCTTAACACTCTTTGCACCAAGTCTTACTGCAGAACGGGCTACGTCCATAGCAACATTACCTCCGCCTACAACAATAACATCAAGTCCGTTGTAATCCGGCATCTCCTCATCACCGATGGCTCTGAGCATCTCAACTGCAGATGTAACTCCTTCTGCATCCTCTCCTTCAATACCGATCTTCTTATCGGTATGGGCACCTATAGAGATAAATACTGCATCGTTCTGTTTTCTGAGTTCGTCTAATGTGATATCTTTACCGACGCTGGTATCGGTAACAGTCTTAAATCCCGTCTGCTTAAGACCTTCGATCTCACGGTCAAGAATCTCTCTGGGAAGTCTGTAACTGGGAATACCGTAGCGAAGCATACCACCCAGCTGCTTTCTCTGTTCATAAACGGTTACATCATGTCCCATGATAGACAGATAGTAAGCTGCAGAAAGTCCTCCAGGACCACCACCCACAACAGCAACCTTTTTGCCTGTCTTTTCAGCAATAGCAGGCGTTTTAATATTATCTTCATGCTCTACAGCATATCTCTTCAACCCTCTGATATTGATCGGATCATCAACCATACTGCGTCGGCAGTCAGCCTCACATGGATGCTCACAGATCATACCGCAGGCAGCGGGGAAAGGATTGTCCTTTCTGATGAGATTAACCGCGTCTTCATATCTGCCCTCATGAATAAGAGCAACATATCCGGGAACATCTACATGAGCCGGACAAAGAGAAACACAGGGAACAGCCTGATGATGTGACCCACCACACTTACCGGTCTTTATATGACTTTCATACTCATCTCTGAATCCTCTTATACCTTTAAGTACCATTCTGGCTGACTCAAATCCAATGGCACAATCTGCTGTATAGAAAATACCCTCAGCAGTTTCTTCAATTGTCTTTAATGTTTCTTCATCAGCGTCACCATCCAGAACCTTGTTTATAAGATTCTCAAGCTGTCCGAGACCAATGCGGCAAGGGGTACACTTTCCGCAGGACTGTGCATGACACATATGTACAAAGGATGCTGCAAGATCCACCGGACAGAGTCCGGGCTGGCTGGCATCAATCCTTCTCTCAAGGTCCTTATACAAAGTCTCGACAGTCATCTGTGCCTGATTCTTCGTTGTAATACTTAATCTGCTCATATCTCTCCTGTCATACCTTTAATAAAAACAAACCTGTGGTTACCAAAATTAAATCATTCTACACTTCTGAAAATTATATCATGTATACAATCAGTTAGTATAGAGTAATTTTTGCAAGTCATATGATATACAAAAATATATGGTTGTGTAATAACCATTAAAAACATAATAGAATAATAAAAAGAAAAATGAAAGTATCAGATTATGAGTTAAATAATAGAACCAGATAATAAAAAAAACTGCCTCTAAAGCAGTTTTGAAAAGTGCCTGGAACCGGAATCGAACCAGTGACACGAGGATTTTCAGTCCTCTGCTCTACCAACT
>CAMOUW010000017.1 GCA_946626755.1 uncultured Clostridia bacterium | reverse complement strand
GATTTTTAGATTATTCAGGTAGTCTGCCTTCGTACATTATGCAAAGCTCACCATATACCTGAGCCCAATTTCTTATAGTGGTGGTCCATTTCTTTGTGGCTTCAAATGTAGCTAGATACAGCGCCTTTAACAGGGCTGTATCACTTGGAAATACGCTTCTCTGACGATTTAGCTTTCTGTATGTGGAATTTAACAATTCTATTGCATTTGTCGTATATATGACCTTTCTGACAGTGTCAGAAAACTTAAATATGGGCGATATACAATCCCAGTTATCCTTCCAACGCTTCATGGAATTAGGATATTTCGGTGTCCATTTTTCTGTTACTTTATCAAGTGCTGCCAGAGCTTTTTTCTCGTCTGTTGCATGATAGATAGTCTTTAGATCAGTTGCAAATGCCTTCCTGTCCTTATCTGGGACATATTTCAACGTATTTCTGACCATATGAACTATACAGCGTTGATATTCAGTTTTAGGGAATGCCGCTGATATGGCTTCTTTCATTCCGCTAAGACCATCTGCACACAAAACAAGGATGTCTTTGACACCGCGGTTTTTCAGTTCGTTAAGTACAGACAGCAAATATTTAGAGCTTTCATTATCTCCTATGTTGATAGTGAGAACATCCTTCTTTCCTTCAGTGTTTATTCCAAGGATTACATAGGCTGCAAGTTTACGGATTATGCATCGAAATGATCTTTGGGTCAATATCAGAAATATCTTTATGTCGTTTTCTGACAATTGTAGACTCGAAAGTAGACTTTCTGTCTTGAGGTACATCTATCTCCAATGCTCCATAGCTACCAGTAACCTTTTTTGATTTATACCCATTGCGATAATTGTCACTGTCCGATCGTTCAGATTTTTCATACCCGAGATGATCATCCATCTCCACTTCCATCATTTCCTTAATCGTTCCTCCAAGAAGATCCTTGAGTGCATCTTGATATCTGTAGCTTATTCGATATCATACTCCTGGAAAAGCTGACGAATGATTTCACGTTTACCCTCTGTCATTTGTACCTTATGTACCGGTTTATTTTCTTTTGCCATAATAAAAGGCCTCCTTATGATAAAATATTTTACCATAGAAGACCTTTTGATTATATTAATTTACAGAAAAAGTTTCACACTCTCATTTTAATAATACATCCGTAAGATCCATGGGATCTACTACTTTTCCATCTTTGTATACACGCATGTTTCCTGATGCTATCTCGTCGATTAGGATCACGTCACCGCCGTTATATCCGAATTCAAACTTAATGTCATAAAGCTCCATGCCGTATTCTTCAATCTTGTCAGATACGATTTTGGTTATCTTTTTTGTAAGTTCTTTTGTTTCTTCAAACTGCGCGGGAGTCATGACACCCAGCGCTTCCAATCCTTCCATAGTAATGAGGGGATCACCCTTTTCATCGTCCTTCAGAGTCATCTCTACATAGTAGTCAAGGGGTGTACCCTCTTCAATGTAGGCCCCGTATCTTCTAATAAAACTGCCCACCGCACGTCTCCTGCAGATAACTTCCAGTCCTTTGCCGAAGGGTTCTGCCGGAAGAACCTCCATAGTGGAAGCCTCTTCATCTGCTGAAACATAGTGGGTCTTTATTCCGGCATCTTTGAGAAGTTCAAAAAACATAACAGAGGTTTTGAGATTCTGTCTTCCTATCCCGTCTATACTGAGTCCTACAGTATTGGCACCGGGATCAAAAACTCCGTTTTCACCCGTTACATCGTCTTTAAATTTAAGGAGATAATTGCCATTGTCCAGCTTAAAAACGTCTTTTGTCTTACCTTCATATACTTTATCCATAGTCCTGCTCCTTCGTAACTTTTTTTAACGGTACTATTTTACACGCATAAGGAAAAAATAACAACCAAATATTTCAGATCGATCATGTCAAATGCCCGCCGGAAAAACTTTTTATCTTTAAAATCGGATATAATTTTTACCAAACGTCCTGATAATTATGGATCTGATATTTACTGTTATTTGGTCTCTTTTTCCAACTCGATATTCAGATTTTCAAGTTCTTTTTCAAGGTCTTTATTTTGCTTTTCAAATTCATCTTTGTTCTCTGTTGTTATCAACATTGTCCCGTCTGCTTTATCTGAAGATATGAAAACATAATAATCACCCGGAGCTATTACTTCGGTACTCAGCACTCTTCCTGAATATGCACCTTCATAAACAATTTCCGATTTTTCCGGATCGGGAAATGATGACTCATTATAACCTGTATCCGGTATAAACCTGACATTTACACTTCCGTTTGTAAAATCCGGACTGAAGATTACATAGTCATTTTCTTCTACCGTAAGATTTCCCGTAGCCTCTGTTTCGTCAGAATTATCCGCCACTAATTTTATAACATTGTCTTCCGTGTCTACTGTAAATGATCCTGAGGTCCCTGCACAACCAGTGATAAAAAAGCTTAAGGCTGCTCCAGTCACTACAAAAGGAATGATCTTCCTCATCCAAAGTACCTCCTTTTTTTGTTTTTATATTACTCCTTAAAACACCAAAAGTCCATGAAGACATGATCGCTAACGGTCAAATTGGTAAAAACTATGTGATTACTATCTATGAGTTTTTGATCATATGTTTTCATTTATGTAGATGCTTCAATTGTAGATACATTTTTATATCTTCAAATTTTTTTACAGTTCCGGAAAAATAAAAAAGAGAATCAGATTTAGTATTACTTCCAAAGCCAAAGTATATTCCGACATATAGAAAAAATTACTTCTTTTTCTGCTTCTCATCAAATGCTTTATTCTATTCGATCAAATCCGTTGTTACAATTACTTTGACAGCAAGTCTTTCAAATCAACTGAATTCATTATCCCGCTCTTTACAAACTTATCTATACATCCGTTTAAACAATTCCACTTTTCAGGATCGTCTTTCATACTCATCTTTATGACGGCAAGACAGCCGCTTGCCTGAAATGTCATCAAAGCTTTGAACTCATATTCCGAAAGGCTGCTGTGTTTTGAAACATAGTCATTATATTTTTTAAAGGATCTTGTCACCAGTTTATCCACGATCATCGTAGAAAAAGAATCATCCAAAAAAATCTTCTGGTAATATTTGTTCTCTCTCACAAAAACACAGAACGGTAAACGGCACTCAAGTTTTTCAAGCTCTGTATCTTTTACCATCTGACGCTCCCAGAACTTCCACGTCCCTTCCAGCGCCTCATCCAATATCTCATCCAACACCTCAGCTATATTTCTGTAGTTGGAATAAAAAGCTCCTCTGCTTATACCTGCTTCTTTACACACAGAAGAAATGGTCACTCCGTAAAACCCCGTTTTTGAATGAACCGTTATAAATGCGTCCTTTATTTTTTTCTTCGAAGCAGTATTTCTTTTATCCATATCTTTCTCCCCAAATATATCCCGAAGCTCTGCTGCAAAAACATATATAAAAAACTACAGATGATCAACCACATTATAACCCTCACCAAAAGACAAGCAAATATAATAGTTTTAAATTTTTTGATTTTTTTTTGCAATCAATAATACATAAATTACATTTTTCCAAAAAATGTTCTTTATAGTACCTAATAAAGTCTGCTATATTGATCCGACAGTGATATAATAAACACGTAAGGAGGAGTGAAGCTCCTTTACATAAATACTTTCCTTTCTAAAAAAAGTGACCGGGTGGTCACTTTTTTAATTTGTTTCATATTTCTTTGTTTCCGTGTTTCATCATTATTAAATCTTATGCCAATCCTGTAGCTACTATCATCATAATCACCACGCTGAAAACAGCCATGGATATCAGGAGTATCTTCTCATAGTGCCGGGGAAATGTTCTAAAGATCACATACTCTATAATAATTCCCCCCGCCGCGCCGGCGATGCTCATGCACATATCCGTGGTGTCGAGTATTCCTGTATTTAATATAATCTCAATAATTTCGAAAGTTACGCTCACACATATAACCGGAATGATCCGCACAAATATCGACAAATGCGGTTTTAGCATACTCATGTATATACCAAATGGCACATAAAGAAGGCCCTTCAAAATATACTCTGCAAGTGGCACCCTTCCAAGCAGTTCTGCTGTTCCCTGAAAAGGAATCAGATTAAACAGCCTATCCCCCTCAAGTACCGGTACCGGAAATGACATTTTAAAGCCTTCAATCCATACAAGCGCCAGCAGATACAATACAAACAAAATCCGGCTTATGCCTCGAAATTTGTCTGTCTTCTCATCCTGAAGATCATCAGCATATTTTTCTTTTTTGATATACTCTTCCTCGTCGTATGATTGCTTCATCAATACACCAATTATAAACCTATAATACTTTTGGTGACATTTTACTATGACATGGCGGCAAATACAAATCAAACTTTTAACATATTTTTCTTTTCTTTTTCAATTACAGCCACTTATTACCCTGTATGCGTCACTGACGCCCAACCCACTCATCTATCGCCTTTGCCGCGGTCTTGCCTGCGCCCATGGCAGATATGACCGTTGCTGCGCCTGTCACCACATCTCCGCCGGCGTATACGCCATTTAATGAGGTTTTACCGGCAGCATTAACTACTATCCCGCCTTTTTCATTTACAATCAGTCCTTCGGTGGTACTTTTAATAAGAGGGTTGGGCGATGTTCCTATGGCGATGACCACTGCAGTCACATCCGTCACAAACTCGGAATCAGGAATCGGAACAGGCTTTTTTCTACCGCTTTCATCCTCTTTGCCAAGCTCCATCCGCCTGCACTTTATGCCCCTGACAAATCCGTTTCTTTGATCCCCCGGGTCTTCCCTGTTCTCATAACCTGTGATCTCCACAGGGTCGCACAGTTCCATAAATTCCACACCCTCTTCTTTCGCGTGTTCCACCTCTTCCCTTCTGGCGGGAAGTTCCTCCATGCTCCTTCTGTAAATGATATATACCCGTTCAGCTCCAAGCCGTAAAGCCGTGCGGGCAGCATCCATGGCCACATTTCCACCGCCGACTACTGCTACACGGCCTCCTTTCATAATAGGCGTAACAGGATAATCAAGATACGCCTTCATGAGGTTGCTTCTGGTAAGAAACTCATTTGCCGAATACACGCCGTTTAGTCCTTCTCCGGGAATATTCATAAACCTCGGAAGACCGGCGCCGCTGCCTATATATACTGCTTCAAATCCCATGTCGAAAAGCTCTTCGAGCAAAAGGGTTCTGCCGATGATAACATTTGTCTGAATATCCACGCCCAGCTCCCTGAGTCCTTCTATCTCCCGCTCCACTATCTTCTTGGGAAGGCGAAACTCCGGGATGCCGTAGACCAGCACTCCGCCGGCTTTATGAAGAGCTTCGTATATAGTCACGCTGTATCCTTTTTTTGCAAGATCGCCTGCGCATGTAAGCCCGGAAGGTCCGCTGCCTACGACGGCAATCTTATGCCCGTTGCGTACCGGTGTATCCGCTTTTACCGCACAACTATTATTATGCAGGTCTGCAACAAAACGCTCCAACCGTCCTATAGACACCGGCTCATACTTTATGCCCATAGTACACTTACACTCACACTGGGTTTCCTGGGGGCAGACCCGGCCGCAGACCGCCGGCAGGGACGATGATCTGCTTATAACTTCATACGCCCCCTCGAAATCCTTTGATCTGATCTTTTGTATAAATCCCGGGATATCCACATTTACGGGACACCCTGATACACAGGGTCTGTTTTTGCAGTTAAGACATCTGCCTGCCTCAAGCAGAGCCGTTTCCTCATCGTATCCCAAAGCCACTTCCCCGAAATTATGTATCCTCTCCCCCGGGGACTGAACAGGCATTTCAAACTTTTTTTCAATAATTCCCATTTTGATCTCTTTCGTACAGTCAATTAATAAATATCAGTCTTTTATCTTACTAAACAAATGACACGTCTCTTCATAAGCGTGACTTTCAAAAGCCTTGTACATCCTGCTGCGGTTCAGGGCCTCTTCAAAATCCACCTCATATCCGTCAAAATCCGGACCGTCCACACAGGCAAACCTTATCTCACGCCTGCCGTCTTTGTTTAAAGTAAGTCTGCATCCTCCGCACATACCTGTTCCGTCTATCATAATGGGGTTCATGGATACCGTCACAGGTATGCCAAAGGGCTTCGCCACTAGGGTTACAAACTTCATCATGACCACAGGTCCTATGGCGATGATCTCGTCGAATCTCTCATCCTTTTCCAGCAGTTCCTTCAGAGGCAGTGTAACATTGCCGTACGCGCCACGGCTTCCGTCGTCCGTCATAAGATAAAAATCGTCACAGCACTCCCTGAATTCCTCTTCCAAAAGAACCTGGGCCTCATTTTTAAAACCGGCAATACCTGTAACGCGCGCATCCTTCTCCTTAAGCTCTTTGGCAACAGGAAGGGCTATGGCGCACCCCACGCCTCCTCCGATAACACATACATTCTTAAGCCCGTCTGTCCTTGTGGGATTGCCAAGAGGACCGGCAAAATCACACAGACTGTCTCCTACCTCCTTGTAATGAAGTATCTGGGTAGTGCTTCCCGCCACCTTAAAAACTATTTTCACGCTCCCTTTTTCCTTATCAATTCCTGCCACAGTAAGGGGGATCCTCTCTCCTCCCTGATCAACCCTTAAAATAATAAACTGCCCGGGCTTGGCCTTGGCAGCTACTAAAGGAGCGTCTATCTCCATCTGTGTTACATTGTAATTCAAACTCTTTTTTGTAAGAATCCTGTACATAAAATATCCGATCCCTTTTTCTTTTTTTTACAACTGTATATAATTTATAGTATACATCTCTTTATCTGAAATTTCATTATCTTTTTTATTTTGGTTATATTAAGGATTTGTGATATAATCTTTAAATGTATGTGGATTGCAAAATCACAGACCATAAATCATTATTAAAAGGAGTAAAGAAAAATGGCAGTAGAAAAGACTTATATCATGCTTAAACCCGATTGCTTAAAGAGAGGTCTCATGGGTGAGGTCATCGCACGTATCGAAAGAAAAGGTTACCGTATAGCTGACGCCAAGATGATGAACCTGGATGAGGCTATATTGAAGGAACATTATGCACATATCGCTGACAAGCCTTTCTTCCCCGAAATCGTAGAATATATGACATCCGGACCTGTTTTCGCCATGATCGTTGAGGGCGAAAATGCCGTACAGGGTATGCGTATCATCATGGGTGCAACAAAATTTGAGGAGGCTACCGCAGGCACCATCCGCGGAGATTACGCCAACTCCACAGGTCAGAACATTATCCATGGTTCGGACTCCCTTGAAAACGCAGAGATCGAGATCAAAAGATTTTTCGGTTAATGGGGTTTTTATCCTAAAAAACACCTCATCCGTCAGCTTCGCTGACAGCTTCCCCTCAAGGGGAAGCCTTTTTTTAAATAAAAAATGATACACATACTCTGTTCCGACGTTAAGCGGCAGCGTGGAGAAAACAGAGTATGGTCAGATGAAGAAACTAAAAACACTTCACTTTCAAAAAAAACTGTACCCTGGAGGATCATTTATGGATTACGCTTTAGAATCACTCAAATCTCACCGGAAATGGCGGGGAAAAATTGAAATAAACTCCACTGTCCCCGTAGGTAATGACACTGACCTTTCCCTTGCATACACCCCGGGTGTGGCTGAAAGCTGCCGCGTCATACAGAAAAACCCGGAAGAATCCTACAATCTTACCCGCCGCTGGAATATGTGCGCCGTCATCACCGACGGCAGCGCCGTCCTGGGACTCGGAGATATAGGACCTGAAGCCGGCATGCCCGTAATGGAAGGCAAATGTGTATTATTTAAAGAATTCGGCGGTGTAGATGCATTTCCCCTTTGTGTAAAAACAAAAAACGTAGATGAATTCGTAGAGACCGTAGCCAACATCTCCGGTTCCTTCGGCGGTATAAATCTTGAAGACATATCAGCCCCAAGGTGTTTTGAGATAGAAAAAAAACTCAAAGAAAAACTGGATATCCCGGTTTTTCACGATGATCAGCACGGCACCGCCATAATCACGCTGGCCGGCCTAACAAATGCCTTAAAACTTGTAGGAAAAAAGAAAGAAGAAGTAAAAGTAGTAACTTCCGGTTCCGGCGCTGCAGGAATCGCCATAGTCAGACTTCTTTTATCCGCTGGATTTAAAAACATCGTTATGACCGACAGATCCGGCATAATACTGCCCGGCCGCGATGGTCTGAATGAAGTAAAAGCAGACATGGCAGAAATAACCAATCCAAACAAAGAATCAGGAGGTCTCTCCGATGCTCTTAAGGATGCCGATGTATTTATCGGTATATCAGCGCCGGGACTTCTCACCTCAGATATGGTATCAACCATGAACAGGGATGCGATTATTTTTGCCTGTGCCAACCCCACTCCTGAAATCTTTCCGGAGGAAGCAAAAAAAGGCGGCGCCGCAGTTGTTGCTACCGGTCGCAGCGACTTTCCCAATCAGATAAACAATGTCCTTGCATTTCCCGGGGTATTTCGCGGTGCCTTCGACGTCAGGGCATCTGATATAAATGAAGAAATGAAAATGGCTGCCGCAAAAGCACTTTCCGGTCTTATCCCTGATAAAGAACTGTCTCCGGATTACATCATACCAAAAGCATTTGATCCACGTGTACGCGCGGCAGTTTCCGCTGCAGTTGCACAGGCTGCAAAAGACACGGGAGTAGCGCGGATCTGACAAAAACACATATAAACAAAAAAAACGCTTTCAATCAAAATGAAAACGTTTTTTTATTTTACGGAATTTATTATAAATACTTAAAGCACATCACCGTACTCTATATCCTCAGGAAGCCAGCAGTCTGTATCAGTCATCTCAACCGTAAAGAGTCTTCCTGCATCCTCATCATACTTTGCCTGATGGAATTTCATAAGCACCTTGCCACTGTGAGTCTTACCTACAAACTCAATCTTACCTTTAGGATGCGACATACAATACCTTACGCTCTTACCCTGACCGTTTTGCATATCTTTAGCCTTTTGTACGATATCTATACCCTCAAGGACAGGCACCTGGAACTGGTTTTTAACCCCGGTAACAGGACGGCACTGGAAAATATAATAAGGTATCACTCCGATAGATGTCAGTTGCTTGAATAACTTACCTAAAATAGCCGGATCTGCATTTACACCTTTGAGAAGTACCGTCTGATTACGTACAACAACGCCTCTCTTTCTGAGAGCTTCCACAGCCTTAATGCTTTCCTGCGTGATCTCTTTGGGATGATTGAACTGTGTAACCAGAAACAGCTGCTTCTTTTTGCCGTATTCCTCCAGCATATCCAGAAGCTCATCATCACCATATATCCTCTCAGGCAGTACAACGGGAATCCTGGTACCGAAACGAATAAAATCCAGACTGTCTATCTGTGTAAATCTATCAAGATACTCTTTTATGACCTCATTTGTATTCAGGAAAGAATCCCCGCCGCTTATAAGCACATTGGAAATCTCAGGATGTGATCCTACATATTCTGCCATCTCGGCAATATTCCCTTCAGTCTCCCCCTCGCTATCCGCACCTACAAGACGCTTTCTGAAACAATGTCTGCAGTACATGGCACATCTGCTGGTGGAAAGGATAAGAGCCGTGGCATGATACTTATGCTGGAGTCCTCTCAGTACTGTGTTACTTCCCTCTCCGCTGGTATCAAAAGCTCCTGACATATCAGTCTCGGAAACAGAAGGAATACACATTTTTCTGATAGGATCCTCCTCTCCGGCCGCCTTGTCAATGAGAGAAAGATAGTAAGGCGTGATACACATAGGATAAGCATCCAGTATCTCCTCCATCTTTTTTAATTCTTCATCGGAAAGATCTATATAACTTTTAATCTGTGAAGCTTCAGTAAGCAAACCCTTTCCTGCTTCGTTCCAGTCAAATTTTTTCGCCATACGCTGCACCTCTCTAAAATCCCAATATCTAAATGCCCTCAAGTGATATATAGTTTGTCGTATACTTTATTTGTCAATGTTATCTATTGTTTGTTTTCTTCAGCTTCCTGTTTCATCTGTTCATAAACTTCGGGATGCTTTCTTACATCCACTGCCACTGATGCTATGGAACCTATTATAGTAGCAAGTATACATATAAAAAATGTAATTATGATTTTTTTAAAGTACTTTTTTCCTGCAAAAATATATATTCCGGAAAGTATAAATGGAACAGCTATGCCTCCAAAAAGAATAAGCATAGTATATTTCCCCTGATCCGGAGCAGTCAAAAGCAGAACCTTTATAAGAAAAAATACAAACAGCCCGCCTATGCCAAGCATAATGGCTCCGCCTGTTTTTCTTCCTCTGGTAAGCCCGGATTCCATTTTAACACTTTCTGCCGTCGTTTTCATTTTTTATCTTTCCCCTCATAAACTGCTTTGTTTATCTCTACCAAACGGTCGCGAAGAACTGCTGCCTCTTCAAAGTTCAGTTCTGCCGCAGCCTTATGCATATTTTTTTCAACCATCGCCTTGAGCTTTTTCAGCTCTTTTTCATTCATGGACTCAATATCTTTTTCTATCTCTTTATCTGTTTTTTCTCCATCTGCCGTCTTTGTTATGCTTATAAGATCTCTGACACGTTTTTTTATAGTCTGCGGAGTTATTCCGTGCTGATCATTATAGACCTGCTGTATATCACGACGACGTTTCGTCTCGTCAATAGCCTTTTTCATAGACTCCGTAACGGTATCGGCATACATGATCACATGCCCCTCTGCATTTCTTGCAGCTCGTCCTATGGTCTGTATAAGAGATGTCTCCGTACGAAGAAATCCCTCCTTATCGGCATCAAGTATAGCCACCAGAGATATCTCCGGTATGTCAAGCCCCTCACGTAAAAGATTGATCCCCACCAGCACATCAAATGCATCCAGTCTCATGTCTCTGATGATCTTCTGACGCTCCAGTGTATCTATATCAGCATGAAGATAATTTACCCGAATGCCCGCTTCTTTCAGATAAAGAGTAAGGTCTTCAGCCATCTTCTTTGTAAGAGTGGTTACCAGAACTTTATTTTTCTTTTCAGTTTCTTTATTTATCTCAGAAATCAGGTCATCTATCTGGCCCTTTACCGGACGTACATCTATTTCCGGATCCAAAAGTCCTGTAGGTCTTATGACCTGCTGTACCCTTAGCATTTCATGCTGTGCTTCGTAATCCGCCGGAGTAGCCGATACAAAAAGCATCTGAGATATTTTGCCTTCCCACTCCTGAAAATTCAAAGGTCTGTTGTCCAGTGCCGAAGGAAGTCTGAATCCGTAATCCACAAGAGTGGTCTTTCTGGATCTGTCTCCTGCATACATGCCTCTTACCTGGGGCACTGTAATGTGGGACTCGTCCACTATGATCAGAAAATCTTTAGGAAAATAGTCCATCAGGGTATATGGCGGTACTCCTGCAGGAAGTCCCGAAAGGTGTCTGGAGTAATTTTCTATGCCGGTACAAAATCCCGTTTCAGCAAGCATCTCCATGTCAAAATTGGTCCGCTCCTCTATACGCTGGGCTTCCAAAAGCTTATCTTTTGATTTAAAAAATCTCACCCTTTCTTCAAGCTCCGCTCTTATGTTTTCTATAGCTTTAGCCTGTTTTTCCTTATCTACCACATAATGGGAGTTTGGAAATATAACGGTATGTTCCAGTCTGCCTTTAACTTCTCCCGTCAGGGAGTCAAAAGCAGATATCCTGTCCACCTCATCACCGAAAAACTCTATACGTACAGCCTCCCCTCCGGATCCTGCGGGATATATATCCACCACATCACCCTTTACTCTGAATGAGCCACGGTGAAAATCCTGATCATTACGACTGTACTGTATGTCTATGAGCTTTCTTATAACATCATCTCTGTCTTTTTCCATACCGGGGCGCAATGAAACCGTCATATTCTGATAGTCAATAGGTGCACCCAGTCCGTAAATACAGGAAACTGATGCTACGATTATTACATCACTTCTTTCCGAAAGAGCTGCTGTGGCAGAATGTCTGAGTTTGTCTATCTCATCATTTATAGATGAATCCTTCTCTATATAAGTATCAGACTGGGGCACATATGCCTCCGGCTGATAATAATCATAGTAAGACACAAAATACTCTACGGCATTTTCAGGAAAAAACTCCTTCATCTCACCGTAGAGTTGGGCAGCCAGAGTTTTATTATGAGACATTATAAGAGTAGGCTTTTGCACCCTCTCTATTACATTTGCCATTGTAAATGTCTTTCCCGAACCCGTCACCCCAAGAAGAGTCTCAAACTGATTGCCTTCAAGAAATCCTTTCGCCAGAGCGTCTATGGCCGCCGGCTGATCTCCGGTAGGAGCAAATTCGGAATGAAGTTTAAATTTCATATGATCACCTTAACAAAATGCGCCTCTGGCCAGGCGCACAAATTCTTTTATTTTATCCGGATCCTTCATGTTATCCGTCTCCACACCGCTGCTTACATCTATACCGTAGGGTCTGAGTTCTGCCACAACAGCAGATACATTGTGGGCATTTATCCCTCCGGCAATAAAAAAAGGTCTTTTATATCTGCCTATCAGGGAATGGTCAAATGTCAGTCCTGCACCATAGCCCGAATCAAGAAGCACTACATCCGCCAGACTTCTTTCAGACTCTCTCAGTATCTCCAGAGCCTTATCATTCGCCAGTTCCGGCTTTATCTTAAAGCATTTCCAGATTTCTCCTTCAGGTGCCATAGCCTTAAGAACGTCAATATAACTTTCATCCTCATCTCCATGGAGCTGCGCCACATCTATCGCACCATAATTTAACATCTCTGCAACCAGGTCAAAGGGCTGATTTACAAATACCCCTACCGATCTTATGCTTTTATCAAGGCCTGATGCCAGCTCATAGGCTTTTGCCGGGGATACATTTCTGTGACTTCCGGGATAATTGATCACAAATCCCGCGTAATCCACTCCGACTTCGTTTACGATCTCTATATCTTCCTTGCGGCTGAGACCGCATATTTTTATAAGCGGACTGTATACCTCTTCTTCAGACATCTCAGGCCTCCGACTTTCCGGCAGTCTTCATGTCTCTGATAAGATCCATGAAGTTATCCTTCTTTACGAGCACTTCTCCAACGAGAATGGCATCTGCTCCGGCAAGAGCTGCTCTGGAGGCATCAAGTGCCGTAGATATACCGGATTCCGCCACATAAAGAATGTCCTCGGGTACTGATTCGCGAAGCTTAAGAGCCACACCTGTATCCACTGTGAAATCCTTGAGATTTCTGTTGTTTACTCCTATTATCCTGGCCCCTGCCTTCAGCGCTTTATCTATCTCTTCTTTACTGTGTGTCTCCACAAGAGCGTCCAGCTTTATCACATTACAGACCTTTATAAAGTACTCCAGTTCCTCCGGCTCCAGAATAGCAGCTATTAAAAGCACAGCATCAGCACCCTGTATCTTTGACTGGTAGAGCTGATACTCATCAACGATAAAATCTTTACGGAGAATAGGCACTTCCACTTCGCGCTTTATCCTTTGTACCATCTCCTCCGAGCCAAGAAACCATTTTGGTTCCGTCACACAGGATATACAGTCCGCACCGGCTACTTCGTATGCCACACCCTTGCTAAGATATGAAAAATCTTTTGAAAGTACTCCTTTTGAAGGTGACGCTTTTTTTAATTCTGCGATCAGAGACAGTCCTTCTTTTGCTATGGCCTTATAGAACTCCCCCTCAAAAACAGGTATTTCACCGGACAAGGCGTCATCTATCTTTGTTCTGGTTATCCTGCCGCACTCAAGCTTAATAATCTTAAGAGGCATATCCTCTTTCAGAATCTCCACACGCTCCTTTGCATAAGCTGCTATTTCATTTAAGATATTTTCTGACATATCAGAGCTCCTTTCAGGGTTTTTAGTAATCAATCATCACAGACATTGTAGTCGATATTGCCGGCCTCAATGATCTCATCCAGCAACTTCTGCACCTTCATGCTGTCTATAGTTTCTTCAGCCAGCTTTACTCCACTTTTAAGGTCCGGTGCTTTTCCATCCACGTAAAGAACAGCTCCGGCATTAAGACAAACAATGTCTCTTTTTGCATCTCTCACTGTTCCGTTAAATATACCTCTTGCTATCTCGGCATTTCCTTCAGGCGTCCTGCTTACTATTTCATTCATATCGCAGGAATTATAGCCGAAATCCTCCGGCTTGACCGTGCAGGTCCTGGTCTTGCCGTTTTCAAACTCACAGATCTTTGTGGGGGCACAAATTGAAATCTCATCCAGACCGTCCAGACCGTATACGCACATACCTTTTTCTATGCCCATATTCATAAGCACCTGAGTCATGGACTCTACGATCTCCTGACTGTACACACCCACAACAAGTCTTTTAGTGGGCGCCGGGTTCACCAGTGTCCCCAAGGTGTCAAATACAGTTCTTACGCCTATCTCTTTCAGAGTAGGTGAAACATATTTCATGGATGAATGATACTTGGGTACGTAAAGGTAGCAAAATCCCTTTTCCTTCAAAAGCTCAATACTTTCCTTTGCGGAAATATGTATATTTACACCGAGTGCCTCCAGCATATCGGCGGAACCGCTTTCATTCCGGTCGGATTTATTTCCGTGCTTTGCCACTTTGCATCCTGCAGCCGCTGCAACGAGTGCAGAAACCGTAGAAACATTAAAACCTCTGCCGCTGATAGTACCTGTACCTGCAATCTCTATAGCATCCACGTCATGTTCAAGAACCTCTGTATAGTCCCTGAGGCATATAGCGGATGATGATATCTCCTCCACCGTGGCACCCTTCATGGCCAATGCGGTAAGATAAGCCGTAATCTGAACAGGTGTCGCACGATTGTTCAGTATCTGTACCATAGCGTCACCCGCTTCTTCATAAGACAGGTTTTCTTTGTTAAACAGTTTTTTTATGTAATTTTTTATCATTCATTTCCTCCGTTTATATCTGTGATCCTTTGTATTTCCCTGTTATCTGACTGATCGATGCATCTTTTTCGGTATCGCTTTCACCCTGCTCCATATACGCTTTAACATCCATACGGAAGCCGTCCATAGTGTAGTTTGTACCGGCATTTACCCAGTAATCATCAGGATCACCGTGCCTTGTAGCGATCCCCCTCAAAGCTCCCTCCTTATGAGATATGATCTTTCCATCCTCAAGGGGATCGAATCCATACCTGTCGCAAAGCCATGCAAAAAGCTTCACTGCACTTTTATATGCAGTTTTGGCATGATACAATGCCTTATCCGGGTCAGTTACATGAAGCTGGTAGTCGTCTGTATAATATCCCGCATCAGTTTCACACATCTCTACGCCAATGTAATTTCTGGCCTGACCTTCTCCGGCATGCCAGGCTTCCTGATCCCATGGCAGTGTGTGGAGTATCTCTCCTGTTTCAGAATCGATAAATGCATGCACCCCGGCAATGTTGTAATTTTCTTCCCCGAAAAGATCTGCCTGCTGCTTTGCTTCAGTAACTGCCACTCCTATAGAGTGAAGCATGATCCCCTTGGGCGTGATCATTCCCGTACTTCTGTAGTTGGGACTTTCCGTAAGGATATACTCTGTTATCTCCGGTTGTTCAACCTTTGTGACAGAGTCGTTTTTACCGGTAAAAACCCTGTAAAAGTTGTCATATCCACCCGGTCCCCTGTCCTTGTCAGAATCCGTACCGGTATAATTACCTTCTGCGTCAGAAACCTCTCTTTCCTCGCGCATCCCCTTATCCGGAGTACCTCCTGCAGCAATACCGATACCCCCTACCAGAAAAGAGACTCCCAGCGCTCCTCCGATAAGACCTAACAGTACATGGGTAGTAGTATTGAATCTTTTGTTGTTAATCAGTTTCTTTAGTGACATTTCCACCCCTCTTGAAAGCACAATTATGTACTATTTTAATATATTTTGAAGAAAAAGGAAAGAGAATGGGTAGAAAAAATTTTCACTTTAATTAAAATATTTCTTATTCAAAAGCCGCTATAAGCTTACAAATCTTATTTCCATTTGCTGTAAATCTAATCTCATATTCTGTGGGAACATTATCAGCACACATTTCCATATCTCCGTAAAGATCAAAGGTATGGTATAAAAGCTTCCAGCCCTGATCTCTTACTGATTCAAGAGAAAACTCGAAAAGTGCCGTGTTATCTGTTTTAAACTCGATACACCCTCCGGGTTTCATGATCTTTTCGTACTGTGACAAAAATCTGTCCGACGTAAGCCTGCGTTTGGCATGACGGTCCTTAGGCCAGGGATCTGAAAAATTAAGATAAATTTTGTTCACTTCATCTTCTTCGAAACACATATTAAGATCAGTGGCATCCATGCGCACCAGCTTTATATTTTCTCCGGGGTCCGCTTCTACCTTGTTTAAAGCCTTCACCAAAACACTTGAGTATTTTTCAAGTCCAAGGTAATTTATATCAGGATGCTTTTTTGCCATCTGTGTTATAAATCGCCCCTTTCCGGTACCTATTTCTATATGAAGCGGTGCCGTGCTCTTAAAAACACAATTGCTCCACTCTCCCTTTTTAAGCTCTGTCTCAACATATACAAAGGGACTTTCCTCCAAGCGCTGCCTTGCTCCCGGTATGTTTCTGAGTCTCATAATCCTGATCCTTTCTCGCGTACATTATCTGAACTACCGGCATCTACTCCGGATTTGAGTTTAGGAGATCCTCTCCAAATAGTTATAAATTTTAATGTATTGTTACAAAAATGTAAAGTATTTCATTTACTTAAAGAACAATCTGCGATATACTGTACTTTGACTTTATTTTCAGAACTAATAGATTGGATATATTTTATGAGAAAGATAAGTGTTTTTTTACTGACGGTATTGGCCGCTTTTTCAATACATTCCTCCGGTGTATATGCCACCGAGTCAGATACTGCCACCGTAGAAAATGTTTCAAATCATACAGAGGAAACATCAGATAACTCCGCCGAAGAATCAGATATAACCGAAAGCACTACAAGTGAAGATTCTTCAGAAACATCTGAAACTGATGACAAAACCGAACCATCCGCAGAAAAGAATACTGCAGATGATGGTCTTCACGGATGGCCCAAAGCTCCTGATGTTTCATCCGGCGCCGCAATTCTTATGGATGCCGACACCGGAGCTGTTTTATATGAGGAAAATGCAAAGGAGAGAAACTATCCCGCCAGCACTACCAAGATCATGACCGGTCTGCTGGTCGCACGCAACTCTGCTCTCAGCGAGGATGTAACATTTTCCGAAGAAGCTTCAGGCTCTGTAGAAGAAGGCGATGCTACTCTTTATATGAAGACAGGAGAGACTATAAGCGTAGACCAGGCACTTCACGGACTTCTTCTTTACTCGGCAAATGAAGTTGCCTATGGTCTTGCCGAGCACGTATCCGGCACTCTGGATGATTTTGTGGATCTTATGAATAAGACAGCAAAAGAAGCCGGCACTCTGGACACCCACTTCGCCAATGCATCCGGACTTTTTGATGAAGATCATTATTCAACTGTTTACGACATGGCTCTTATAGCCCGTATGTGCTTTAACAATCCCACATTTCTGGCTATAGATTCGGAAACAAATTACACTATACCGGCCACCAATAAAACCGACAGCCCCCGTTCCTTCCAGAATAGAAATCTCCTTCTTCCCGGAAGAGATTATGGCTATGATTACTGTGTCGGCGGTAAAACAGGTTATGTTCCCGAAGGCGGTCACACTTATGTAGCATATGCCGAAAAAAACGGGATGCGGCTTATTGCAGTATGCTTCAAATCAACAGCAGATGAAAGATTTACAGATGCCAAAAATCTTTTCGAATGGGGATTTAACAACTTCAGCAAGGTTTCCCTTACCGGAACGGGACTTGTGGCTCCGTATTCAGGCAGCACACTGATCGACTCGGAAAGATACGATACATATAAGATAAACAGAGACTTCACGGGTACCTTTGTAACATTACCCACATCCGCATCCCTGGCTGATATAGATGTGATCACAGATGAGGATTATGGTGTTAAAACAGAGGAAGGATATGTAAATATCCCGGTTATCTTCAGTTATGACGGGCACACTGCAGGTACAGCACAGCTTTCATTTAAATCTGCCGCGGCAGACAATGCAAATGTATCACAGCTTCCGATCAGGGCTGTAGAAAAGACAGAGGACACGGTTAAACCCATAGTTAATAAAGCTTTCGTTATAGATCTTCGTATTCTTATCGGTATAGGTGCTGCTCTTTTGGGTATATATTTTATATTCCTGGCAAAAAACAGAGGCTCCGAGCGAAGAGCCAGAAAAAAACAGCTTCAAAAACGCAAGCGGAAATTTTATTCCAATTAAAGCACAATTAAAACATAAAAAAGGAGATCCCTTTTATTATCTGCCTCTAAAGACAGAAAAAGGAACCTCCTTTTTTTATTCATCAAATTCCACCACACATATAAAACCCCTGGGTGTTTCTTTTATCTCTTTTATAACGCCCTTTGCAGACTTCAGTCTTTCATTTTTTTTATAGTTGGCGGACATGGCTACTGCCGGCTCAATAGTGTAATAGAAGCTTCCTGCTACCGGCAGAACGCCTTCACTTACCTCTACCTCCTGCCCGGGAGCCACCAGATCCTGCCTTACCATGGTAAAATCCATTTCTCTCATAATATCCTCCTGACCCACAGCTGATCATATTATATTGTTACACCTTCTTCATCTCCCATGCCCCTTTCCATATAACGTACCATCCGGTTCTTAAGAAGGGCATTCTCCGGGCTCTCCAACTGCGGATCCTCCTCAAGTACGCTCACTGCAGCTTTTAGTGCCATATCAAGAAGAGCCGAATCTCTGACCGGATCAGCCATATTAAAAAGGAGTTCTCCGCTCTGTCTGAACCCGAAGAAATCTCCGGGACCTCTTAACTCCAGATCTTTTTGTGCTATTTCAAACCCGTCTGTTGTAGAACTGATAATATCCAGCCTTTCTTTAGCATCTTCAGAATCGGCATCAGATACAAAAATGCAATAAGATTCCTCACTTCCCCGCCCTACCCGGCCACGCAGCTGATGCAACTGGGAAAGACCGAAACGTTCTGCATTTTCTATCATCATAACAGTTGCGTTGGGAACATTTACACCCACCTCGACAACTGTGGTAGAAACAAGCACATCCGTCTCCCCGCAAGAAAAACTTTTCATTATGTCGTTTTTCTCATCAGGTTTCATGCGTCCGTGCAGCGTATCTACACGAATATCTTTTCCCAACTCCTTCTGCAAAATTTTACTGTAATCCGTTACATTTTCAACATCCAGGCCTTCGCTTTCCTCTACCATAGGACAAATAACATAAATCTGCCTTCCTGCCTTTACTTTATCACGAATAAATCTGTACGCCTTTTCCCTGTATGATGTGTCTACCACCGCATTCTTAACCGGTTTTCTTTCAGCAGGCAATTCATCCATAACAGATACATCCAGATCCGCAAAAAGTATCCATGCAAGTGTTCTGGGGATCGGGGTTGCACTCATCACCAGGATATTTGGTACATCTTGAGCTTTAGCCTTTAGTGTATGTCTCTGCCCAACTCCGAAACGATGTTGCTCATCGGTTATAACCAGTCCCGGATCATTAATAACCAGTTTATCCTGTATCAGCGCGTGAGTACCCACGAGAATCTGCGCCTTGCCGCTTCCAGCCTCTTCATAAATTTTTTTCTTTTCGCCGGATTTAATAGACCCTGTAAGCAGTCTCACCTGTATGTCAAGCCCGGCGCCCTCAACAACTTTAAGGATCTCTTTATACTCCTGAACTGCAAGTACTTCTGTAGGAGCCATCAAAATCCCCTGAAAGCCTGCCAGAACCGTATTAATTAAAGCAAGAACGGCTATAATAGTCTTACCCGACCCTACGTCTCCCTGCAGAAGTCTGTTCATAGGCACCTCGGATGCCAGATCATTCCGGATAACCTCCCATGCCTTTTTTTGTGCATTTGTCAGTTCGTAAGGAAGTGAACGTATAATTTCTTCTGTCCTCTTCTGCTCCGGAATTACGTATCCCGTTTTCAGACCCTCGTTTGTATTTTTTCCGGTCTGTACCGACAGGGAAAACAAAAAAAATTCGTCAAAAACCAGTCTTCTTGTGGCGGATTCCACATCCTCACTGTTTTTAGGAAAATGTATACTTCTTATAGTTTTTTCAAGATCCGGTAAATCGTATTTTTGTCTGAGCTGCGAAGGAAGATAATCCTTAAGGCTGTCCTTTTCCGCCTCCAGTGCCTGCTCTACGGCATTTCTTATTACATTTACAGAAAGACCTTTAGTAAGACGATACACCGGTCTCATGGTATTTTGGATCTCATCATATTCAGAGGGAAGGAAAAATTTAGGCTGCTCAAGAGAAATTTCTGCTTTTTTTATGGAAATGTGTCCTCTGAACACAAATCTTGCCCCTTTATATACACTTTTTCCTATATAGGGCATATTATACCATTTACATTTTATACCATGCCCCTCTGCGTCCTTTACAATGACGGCAGTTACTGTATATCTCCCCGCCCTGTATATCTTGGGACGATCAGTTACGATTCCTTCCAGAGACACTGTTTTTCCTGCCCGGGCAGCATCAATCTGTGCAACAAAAAGAGGCTCTTCATATACCTCATAGGATACAGGATAATAATACACCAGATCGTATGTGTCATATATGGAAAGCCTCTCAAAGGCCTCGGCTCTTTTGGGTCCGAGACCTTTTAACTGTGTTAATATCATATCTTATCCTCTGTTACTCAACAGATATAATGTAATAATATACGGGTTGTCCGCCACTAAGCAGCTGTATATCATAATCAGGGTATTGTTCCTGAATCTTTTTCTCCATAATACCGGCTTCTTCTTCGCTTACATCCTCGCCATAATAAACTGTTATAAGTTCACTGTCGCTGTCTGCCATCCCTTTTATCATAGTGAGGACAGCCTCATGTATGTTATCAACAGAAGCTACAAGCCCGGTATCATCTATAGCAATGTAATCCCCCTGCTTTACCTCTACTCCGTCTATGGAAGTATCACGCACTGCATATGTAACCTGACCGCTCTTTACAAAAGCAACTGCTTCTGTCATAGCTTCTTTGTTGGTATCGGCATCTGCCGTAGGATCAAATGACACAACGGCGGATATTCCCTGAGGTATGGTCTTGGTGGGTATAACGATCAGATTTTTATCCTCGGAAAGTTCTGCCGCCTGGCTGGCAGCAAGTATTATATTGCTGTTGTTGGGTAATATAAATATGTTTTTTGCATTTACTTTTTCTGCCGCATCCAGGATATCCTTTGTACTGGGGTTCATGGTCTGTCCACCCTCGATAATTCCACCGGCACCCATATCTTCAAAAATACCTGCAAGACCGCTTCCCGGAACTACCGCCAAAAATGATACCTCTTTCATATCTGCCAGAAGTTTCTCTTCCTTGGCCTTTTCCTCGCTGCTTCTGGCGCTCAATACGTCATCATTGGAGACTAAGGTGTTATTTTCAGCCTCCTCGCGCATATTATCCACTTTCATCTTTGTGAGCTGTCCATATGTAAGACCCTTTTCAAACACCTCTCCCGGATGATTGGTATGTACATGAACCTTTACTATATTGTCAAGAGCCACACAAACCACGGAATCTCCCATACTACCCAGATATTCCTTAAAGCTTGCTTCGTCTTCCTCTGTAAACTCTCTGTCTGTCTTTATTATAAACTCCGTACAATATCCGAATGTAATCTCCGAGCTGTCCACGGCAGGTGCTGCACCGGTAAAGACCTTTGCCTTTCCGTCTATGGAAATGTCTGCACTCTCGCCAGTAAGCGCCTCTAAAAATCCATGCAGTACACACACAAGCCCCTGCCCGCCTGAATCTACCACTCCTGCTTCTTTAAGCACGGGAAGCATGTCCGGTGTTTTGGACAGCACGTATTCAGCATGTTTTATAATAATGCGCAGAGCTTCCGTAACATCATCAGTCTCTCCGGACACTTCCAGTGCTTTTTCGGATATACCCTTTGCTACCGTAAGTATAGTCCCTTCCTTGGGCTTCATTACCGCCTTATATGCCGTCTCGGCCGCCCTCTGGGCTGCTTTTGCTATGGTCTTTACGGAAAGAGTCTTGCAATCCTGCATTTCTTTTGAAAACCCTCTGCAAAGCTGGGAGAAAATAACTCCGGAATTGCCACGGGCCCCTTTAAGAGATCCTCCCGAGATCGCTTTTGCCAGTTTTTCCATATCAGGATCATTTACCGCTCTTACTTCATCCGCCGCCGACAAGATGGTTAGTGTCATATTAGTACCGGTATCCCCGTCGGGCACCGGAAATACATTAAGATCATTTATCTTTTCTTTTTGAGAATCCAGCATAGCCGCTCCCGAAAGGAACATCCTTTGCACCATGGCGGCATCTATTGTTTTCATGACCAATTTCTTCCTCCAATCATCGTCTTAATCTATGACTCTGACGCCTTCTACGTACACATTTATCTTATCTATCTCCATACCGGTAACCTCATGCACCTTGTATTTTACATTTTCGATCAGGTTGTCAGCTACCGTCATGATGCTTACTCCATAAGCTATTATCACGTGGAAGTCTAAATTTATCTTGTTGTCGTCGCTTATTGTAGCTTTAACTCCTCTGGTAAGACTCTTTCCCTTTAAAAGCTTTACCAGACCGTCTTTCATGCTGACCGCTGCCATGCCCACTATACCGAAGCATTCCAAAGCGGAAGCACCCGCATATTTTGCGATAACTTCGGGAGCTACTGTTATTCTGCCAAGCTTGCTTTTTATACGCCCCTGCATAATACCTCCAGTCCTGTGCGTGTTTGAGTTTTCCTTGATTATACTATATAGAACATCCAAGGTCAAAGTAAATGTCCGTGTGTTTTCCAAAAAAAAGCCCTCTCCTAAAGGAGAAGGCTTTTTCGAGAATGCTACCTGATCAGGCTCTTTCTACTTTTCCTGAACGAAGGCAGGAAGTACATACATACATTCTTTTTGTCTGGCCGTTCTGCTTAACCCTTACAGACTTGATGTTCGGCTTCCAGACTTTATTTGATCTTCTGTGTGAGTGACTCACTGCATTTCCGAAATGAACGCTCTTGTCACATACTGAACACTTTGCCACCTTTAAAGCACCTCCTTACCTGTCGCCTTTTACGACTCATTTTTCACATGGGAAAGATTATATCAGACTATACTTTATTTGACAAGTATATTTTTTAAAATTTTTCATCCGATCTTTCATCCTGATCAGTTTCTTTCGCTCCTGCTGCCCAGCGTTACATTGGTGGTTTTCTGAACGTATTCGTTATCTTCCATGTGATAGTAGCCGATTTCCACACTTTCCCCTGCTTTGTAATACTTAAGTATACCCTGAAGCCCGGTCAGGGTAGTTATGGATTTCCCGTCGAAAGATGTAATGATATCGTATGAAGAAAGACCTGCCTTTTCTGCCGCACAATCATGCTCTACAGACCTTATCATAACTCCCTGCGGATAACCGTACTGGGTATACATATCTCCGGTAATATCTATTCCGCTTATACCAAGATATCCCGTTTCTCCCTCAGCTACCTGTTCCCTTGTTTCCTGTGTCATCATATTTTCTATAAGACTTTTAACTTTATATATGGGTATGGAATAGGCCATGTTTTCCACGCCCTGGGAACCGTTTTTGGCAAAATTTATACCTATTACACGTCCTTGTGCATCTATAAGCGCGCCTCCGCTGTTTCCTGAATTGATAGCTGCATCCGTCAGGATCAGACCGTCGTATGTAATACCATCTATAGTTATGGATCTGTCCAGCGCACTTATATAACCTACCGTAACAGACTGACCTTCACCCTGGGCATTTCCTATAGCCACAACCTGCTCTCCTATAACCGGCGTGTCATTTTCATCAAGCTGGGCTATGGTTATGGCATCCATGGTGTCTTCATCTATATCTTCCAGTTTTACTGCCACTACTGCCACATCCTCAGCGGCATTGGATCCCTTCACAGTAGCTTTAACGGACTTTCCGTCTACAAAATAGCTTTCAAGCGAATCCATATCTTCTACTACATGGGCATTGGAAAGAATAAGAAGTTCATCATCACTTTTTCCTATGATGATACCTGTCCCGGCCGACTCAGCGTTAAACTGTTGCGGGCCGAAAAAAGTATTCTGTGAAACCGTGGCTGTTCCTTTAAGTTCAACCATAGCAGGCATAACAGACCTGGCTATACCTGATATGTCTGAATTGGAAGCCGCAGCCTGGGTCTGGGTGGATGCCGCATTTTGAACCCCCGTCTCCTGCTCAGTATCAGTCTTTGCTGTCTGTACATTGGAAGTAGCCACAGTAGTTGGTCTGCCTGCATTTATTATACCGTTTCCCGCAGCTGAAACACCGATAAATACACCTCCGGCTATTGCGCCAAATGCTATAGCTGCCGGAATCACCTTGCCCCACATGCTTTTTTGCTTCTTTTTAGTTTCGGAACGACTGAAATCTGACCTGCCTGACGAAGTCTGTCTTGTTCTGCTTTCGCCTGACTGACTTTCGTTTGATCTGCTTTCTCTCCCAACCGTTCTGCTCCTGTTCTCTCCGGCTGCACCCCCGATACGGTCGTCTCCATTGTCGTACAGATCCGAACTCTTATATCTGTATGTTCCTTTACGAACTTCCTGAGAATCTCCCTGACCGGAGCCTTTGCCGGAAGGACTGTTGTCAGAATAGCTTGCATGGTAGCCTCTGTTGTTATTGTAATTTTCGTAGTTGTTATTTTTATTATTGTTGTTATTATCGTCTTTGAACATTTTTAATCCCCTCTTTCTGTTCTTCAATATCTATTAATATCATTGTAGGCAACAGATGTGACACTTTTGTGTCAGTGATGTTATGTTTTTTTGAAAGGAAGATGTAAAAACTATAAACTCTCTGATACCAATCTGGTACCTAATAAAATTAAAAAAGTGGTGCTTTTTTATAATACAGAATTTATTTATAATACGCCCATACAACAATTAATTTAAAAAAAATTATTCAGGAGGTAACTTAAATATGAAAGGTTATGCAATGCTTGGTATAGGTAAGTCAGGATGGATCGAGAAGGAGAGACCTGCCTGCGGTCCCCTTGACGCGATATGCAAGCCCCTCGCTATCGCTATTTGTACATCTGATATCCACACAGTTTTTGAGGGAGCTATCGGCGACAGACACGACATGATCCTCGGACATGAGTGCACCGCTGAGGTAGTTGAGGTTGGTTCTGAGGTTAAAGACTTCAAGCCCGGAGACAGGGTTTTGGTTCCCGCGATCACACCCGACTGGAACTCACTTGAGGCTCAGGCAGGCTTCCAGCAGCATTCAAACGGCATGCTTGCAGGATGGAAGTTCTCCAACTTCAAGGACGGCGTTTTCTCAGAGTTCTTCCATGTAAATGATGCAGACGGAAACCTTGCACATTTACCTGAGAACATCGACCCCGTAACGGGAACTATCCTTTCCGACATGGTTCCTACAGGCTTCCACGGTGTTGAGCTTGCTGACGTACAGTTCGGTGATGACGTGCTCGTAGTAGGTATCGGTCCTGTTGGTCTTATGGCTGTTGCAGGCTGTAACTTCCGTGGCGCCGCAAGGATCATCGCTGTTGGTACAAGACCCGTTTGCCGTGAGGTTGCTACAAAGTACGGCGCTACTGACTTCATCGGCTACAAGGACGGCTCCATTTCCGAGCAGGTTCTTAAGATGACAAACGGCAAGGGCGTTGACAAGGTCGTAATCGCCGGCGGTACTGTAGACACATTTGACGAGGCTGTTAAGGCACTTAAGCCCGGCGGACGCATCGGAAGCGTTAACTACCTCGGAAAGGGTGATTATATCAACATCTCCAGAACTGACTGGGGCTGCGGTATGGGTAACAAGAACATCTGCGGCGGACTTATGCCCGGCGGACGTCTTCGCATGGAGAAGCTCGGCGCACTCGTTTCCAGCGGAAAGCTTGATCTTAAGCCCATGGTAACACACGTATTTGACGGATGGGATCACGTAGAAGAGGCACTCTTCCTTATGAAGGACAAGCCCGCTGATCTTATTAAGCCCGTAGTTAAGATCGAAGACTGATCAAAGCAGCAAATATAATAATCAACTAAAGGCGACAGGGACAATTAAACAACTCCCTGTCCCTTTTTATAAATATAAAAAAGGTGTCACGATCATGAAGGTTTTAATAATATCCGGCTTCCTTGGTGCCGGCAAAACTACATTTATAAAAGAACTTGTAAACAGGACCGGCAGGGATATCGCTATATTTGAAAATGAATATGCTGCCGAGGGTGTAGACAAAAGCATACTTGAAGACGGCATAAAAAACGGAGACGTAAATATCTTCGAGCTTGAACAGGGCTGCATATGCTGCTCAACAAAAGGCGATTTTAAAGCATCCGTGCTTACTATAGCCAATTCAGTGGATCCTGAGATACTGATCGTAGAGCCCACAGGCATAGGGATGCTTTCAAATGTTATTGCCAATATCAAAGAACTGGAGTATGACCGCATAAAGCTTTTGGATCCGGTCACCATAGTGGATATTCACAGTATTGAAAGATATCACAAAGAGTATAAAGACCTCTTTGAGGACCAGATCAAAGGCTCAAGCATGATACTTCTTTCAAAATCCGAATCCTCAGACTCTGATGAAAAGACCGCAGCCAAAAAACTTATAGAAGCCATTAACCCCGGGGCGGAGGTGATCACGCAGCATTACTCAGGACAGGATAACGACTTTTTTAATAAGCTCTTAAATACCGAATTAGAAAGGGAAATTCAGGAAAGAGAAGTAGATCTCGAAAATATGCCTGAGAATTTTTCACTGGAAGGGATCACATTTGCATCACCGGGACACCTTATCGTATTTATGGAAGATCTGGTGCGGGGTGAGTACGGAGATATTATCAGGGCCAAAGGACATGTGGATATAAACGGAGAGACCTTCAGATTTGAATCCGCTGACAGAACCTATTACATAACCGGCGGCAGCACGGACAAGTCCTCGGCTGCTTTTATCGGCCACGGCATACGCCGTCAGGAATTGAGGAGAAAGCTCTTAAAAGTAAACAGCGCTGCCGGAAACATAAGCAGTGCAATAAAAAAAGATATGGCCAATCTGTTTAAAAACAGAGCCGACTAGCCTGAAAAATTGCAATAGTTTATCAATATATTTTAGTATAAAAAGATTTATCTGTTTAATGTAATACCGACCCCCAATATTTATCAACCGGAGGTCGGTATTTTTTTAACTTATTAATTATCTAAGCAAATTCTTTACAACAAAAAAACGGATCCTAAAGATCCGTGCATAGCAGGGGTGGAG
>CAMOUW010000016.1 GCA_946626755.1 uncultured Clostridia bacterium | reverse complement strand
GACGGCTTGAGTATAATATCATCTCACCTATACCTTGTCAACTACTTTTTTGAAAAAATTTCTTTCTTTTTTTTGACATTGCAATATTTTTGTAAAGACAAATTTGTTTTTTTGTTTGATTTTTGTTATTATCTAACTAATTGTTATTTTTTTGTTTCTTTCAATATACCAACATATAGCAGGATAATATAGAAATAAATACAGGAGAACCCTTTATAATGAGAAAAAACATTTCTTCTATCAGAACAAAGCAAATGTTATCTGATGTCCTTGCTGAATTATTATCAAAAAAAGCATTGATAAAATCACTATACAGGACATTACTGACAAATGTAATATTAACCGTCAAACTTTTTATTATCATTTCCATGACATCTACGAGCTTACTGAATGGATGTTTTATCAAAAGGCTACCAGCATTATCGGATGTGATATAGACATAGATAACTGGAATGAAGCTCTGTTAAACGCCGCACATTACATTAAAGATAATAAGTCAGTTGTTGTTGGCATAATTAATTCTGTCGGTTATTCGTCTATTATTCATTTTATTATGGAATACGTACGTCCGTATATAAAAAATCTTATTTTAAAATAATCTGCCGGCAAAAACATCGAGGAAAGATACACTGATTTTCTGTCTAATTACTGTACTATTGCTTTCTCCAGCCTTCTTATCGACTGGGTTGTTACGGATTACGATGAAAAAATGAATCCGGAAGAGCTTTTAGATCTGGTAAAACTTTCATCTGACGGGTACTTAGATCATGCATTAAATAACTATCATAATTTTCAAAAAATTAAATAATAGATTTTTTTATATTTTAGTTGTTTTAGTTATTCTTATAATTCATACTCTTTTTATGTTATTTCTGTGTTTTTTGTTGTATAATGCCATTATAAACCAACATAAACTTTTTATTACTGTATACTTAGTGGAGATGATTTTATGGTCAGACGTATTATTAAAGTTGTCGAAGAAAAATGTGAAGGTTGCGGCACTTGTATAACTGTTTGCAGTAAAGGTGCGCTAACCCTTTCAAACGGTAAGGCTAAGCTTGTAAAAGAAAAAATCTGTGACAGTAACGGTATATGTGTAAGCGTTTGCCCAAACTATGCCCTTACTTATGAAGAACGCGAGGTGGATGATTATGATAACTCTTCTATTATCAATGAAAAACTCAGGACCATGCTTTCCGGCACACCCTCTCCTTTTCCACCATATATTTTCAGTGGAATTTCCGGATACTGTCCCTGTATAAATGCAACCCGCTCTAAAAATAATACTGTTCCTTTTGAAAATGATTCTTCAGAGGATAATACCGTTTGCATGGATGCCTGATTTTATCATTTCTTGTTTCATAAAAAAATCACCGCCCTTTTAAAGCGCGGTGATTTTTTTATGTTTTATTAATCTGTACAATAAAATCTTACTGTTCTTTTGCCTGTGCATGGCGGGCTTTTTTATCTATATGACCTGCTGCCCAAAGTCTTTCTGCAGTGTCCTTCCAGTTCTCGGCGTAATCATCACATTTACTGCAAAGGTGATCTACAGTTTCAGGCGACTGCATATCTGTTGAATGAGCACCTGTTTCTTCAACAATAGCTCTCAGCTTATCCGGATTCTCGAGCATAGGACAGGGCTGAAGATGATTGTCATTGAAAGGCTGGTTGGCCTGATATACCTTGAAGAGAGGCTGCTGTAAGCACTCAAGCCAGCTCATGTCATGAATGTTAGCATTTGAGTAGTGGATAAATACACAAGGCTCAACATCTCCGTTGGGATTGATATGACAGTAATACTTTCCTCCGGCAACGCATCCGCTAACGAACTCTCCGTCATTCTGGAAATCTACTACCATGATCGGCTTACCACCTTCATATCCTCTGATCTCACGTATACGATTGTACATATACTCTCTCTGCTCAGGGTTGAGGAGAAGATCGGTTGCAGCATCATTTCCAACAGGCATGTAATGGAAATACCATGAATACTTAACACCCTTGGAAATAATAAGATCTATAAACTCGTCAGATGTTACTGTCTTGTAGTTTTTGCTGGTGTAGCAGATAGATGTACCAAAAAGCATCTTGTGTTTCTTCATGATATCCATAGCATGAAGAACTTTGTCGAATACACCTTCTCCACGACGTCCGTCATTTACTTCTTCAAAACCTTCAAGGGAAACTGAAGGTGTGAAGTTTCCTACCCTTACTGCCTCCTCACAGAACTCATCATCTATAAGTGTTCCGTTTGTAAAGCAATGGAAGTGGCTGTAAGGATGTGCCTCACAAAGCTTTATGATATCCTTCTTACGAATAAGAGGCTCACCGCCTGTGAAAAGGAACGCATGAGTACCCAGAGCCTCTGCCTCTGTGATAACCCTGTCCATATCCTCATAAGAAAGCTGCTTTGTATGACCGTACTCAGCCGCCCAGCATCCTGTACACTTAAGGTTACAAGCACTGGTAGGATCCATAAGTACAAGCCAGGGAATGGAACATCCATACTTTTCCTTGTTCTGCTGCGCAATCTTAAATCCTCTGAAACCGGCTTCGTAAGCAAGATTTAACGCTCTGTTCTTAATGATCCTGGGATCTATATCATTAAATAAGCTGTCAGCATATTTCATCCATTTACTGTTGGGATCACTAAATACATCTCTAAATCTCTGATAAGCTGCAGGAGACCATGTATCACCAAGTACCTTTTCAACAAGGTCCACTAACTGAAGCAAAGCCTTCTGTCTGTCTTTTCCTGCATGCTTGAGTGCCGCATCAACCACTACCTCAAACATCTTTCTTTGTGCCTTATGAGCCAAATCAAATGCCATTGTATTATCCTCCTGAGTTTTTTAGCAAAATAATCATCATTTTTGTAATTCACACACATAATAGTGCCATAAACATCTTATTTCATTTGACAAAAGGCGGCCGCTGTGGAAAAAGTAAACTGCGACAACCTTTTGTTACCCGATGTATATACAATATATTGTGTTTATTTTTCAGAATCTACTACCTGATTGAATTCTAACTGGCAACCTATAACAAAAGTCACGGTTTCATTTACCGCCTGATGGGTTGCTTCTATAAATTCTTTGTCGCTTACACCGCTGTTTAACCAGTGCTTTACCGCGGCCGTCAATCCTTCGCAGAAAAAGTCTTCATAACACTTTGCAAGAGCATCTGGCACATCCGGCAAAACACTATTGCAAATACCGGAAGCTATAGGTCTTATCCCCTGTACAAATGTATCATGAAAACTGTTCTGGCCGTCAGATTCAAAGAGTTTCTTATAAAATGATCTGTTTTCATAAAGATATACAAATAAGTCATCAAAAAACCATACCATATCATACCCTATGATCCGGTTTTTTTCTCCGAGAAATTCGTAATCAAATATCCAGCTTACAAGATCATACTTATCCTTGAAATGATAGTAAAAGCTTTTTCTGGTCAACCCGCATTCTTCACATATCTGTGCAACTGATATTTTTTCAAAGGGCTTTTCCTTCATAATCTTTTTAAGACTTTCTGCTATAGCCCTTTTTGTAATAGTTGAATCAGCCATATCTTACCTCCTGTAATAAACATAAACCGATTCGTAAACAAATACCTCCAAAAAACCAAAAAGGTAAAAATACGTACCGAGTGTCACCACGATTATAACACTTTTCTAAAGTAATGCAACACATATTGTCATATTTTACCACAGACTGTATCTGTCCACATCAGAAACAAACATTTTATTGTCTTCCTTTATATCATATGTTTCTGTAAATGTTTCATTTTCTGACAGTGCTTCATTTACCAATATATACGACAACGGCGTTGTAGCGTTAAGACCTGTAATTTCCATCGTTTCTTCCGTCATTATTTCTCTGTGAAGTGTCGCATAACTTCTAAAAAACTTGTCGTAATCGAACCCTTTCTGCTCTTTTGATGCCTCCAGAGCAGCTTCAATCCCGGAAATCTCCGACTGCATTTTAGCGATTACCCTGTCGCCGTCATAGGCCGTATCATTTTTGAAAGGTTTAAAAGACTTCATACGCCCGGAAAGTTTTTCTCTTTTTTGTGACAATACCTCTTTGTCTTTGTTTTCCCACCAGTCAGAAGCCTTTCCTTCTGCGTCATACAATGAACCCTTGCCACTTATAACAGTGGCCATCTCACCGGCAATAACACTACCTATCCTGCCCAGTTTCTCTTCATATGACATATCCTTATTGTAAAAATCTCCTCCCACGATACCTGCACCTATATTTATGCAATTTTGAGCAGGCCAGTAAGAAACCGCCACATCTGTTATATCAAAATCCCAGGCTCCGTCGCTTTTTTTATTCAGCTTAGATATCATAGATTGACGCTTATATTCAGTCAAAGCGTCCGCAGCCTCCAAAAGAGTCTTAGCTGCTGCCACATCGTCAATACCTGCATGATCATATGTCTTTTCGGAAAAAACAGCATTTACAGTTAACCCGTCCAATTTCTCGAGAGCTTTTTGCCTCGTCTCCTCCGACAACCCTTTCGAATCCGATAGCAGTGCCTTGTAGGCCTCTTTCAGATTATCAGCCAGCTCTTCAATATCTCTTTTTGCCTGTGCATCTGAAAACTTTTCGGCGTAAAGTCTGTTTACCGGCTCACGAAGTCCGCTCTTTACATACTGGTATGCATACTCTTCATCCTCTGACCTGGTAGTTGAATTTACCTCACCATAGATCATCTTCATCTCACGAAATGTCTCTTCATCTGAAATATAAGCATATCTTTGGAGGGTTTTTATCAACAGGTAGTTCTTTATATCTTCCACATGCTCTGCTTTGTAAATGTCCTTGAGCCCATCGAGCCATTCAGGCTCCAAAAGGAAGATATGATCAGAATCTAAAATGCCATATGTTTCCAAAATACCTGTAAGCGGAAAATCCCCCTGTGCTTTTTCAAGCTCATCTGAATTCCTCGGATTGTTTACAGATGCTGCATATTCATCCGAAAACTTAAAAGCCTGATCTTTCATACAAGAAGCGATCAGCTTTTCAAATTCAAACCCGCTGTCAATAATGGCATTTGCATCATTTTCCACATAACCCGCTTTTTTAAGAAGATACTGAGCCTGTTTTTTATAGCTGTCATACATTTTTTCACCGTAATCGGTTCTGCTGCTATACTCCGCTGCATCCCCCAGACTAAGCTGGGTAGGCACTATAACAAAACTGTAATATTCAGGATCATTGTAGTCAAAATCAAAATCAAAGCTAACAACACTGCTGCCGTTTTTTACCGCATCTTCAGATTTAAGGTACTTCGAAAGACTTGTCAGATCATTTATTTTTTCGATGGCTCTGACCCTCTCCTTCACTGCATCAAAGCCTGCAGAATTTCTTCCATTCCAGTCCAGGTAGAGACTATATAATCTGTTTACAGCCTCTGCATCCTTTCCGGTGCCCTTTTTAGTAAAAAGAGACAATACTTCGGTTTTTACATCATCCGTACGGGACTCGTATACCCCGGTTCTTTTTTTACCTTCTGACAACTCAGTGTTTTTAAGCCAGTCATAATTTACATCCAGATAAAAATCATCTTTCAGATTGTGCTCCGTATCATCTCTAACCATACCGTATGTAACGGAGTTAAGCCATGGCGTACCGTAACTTGCGGTAACCTTAGCGTCCGCATCATTAAAATACTCTCTTCCGAATGGAGTCCATCCGCTGCAGGCTGTCATTGTCACAGATGCTCCGGACAGAGCTGCCGCTGCTATGATCGTCAATATTCTGCTCTTTTTTTTATTCGAAATCTTATTTTTCATAACACTCATTTTTGCCCTCTTTCATCGGCTCTTTTTCTAATTTTTTGTTTCATTCTACCATATAATATTGCACTCGCCAAAAAAATTATCAGAAAAATATTGCAACAAAAAAGCCGGGACATACCCGGCAAAACTATATTTGATCAAAATAATATACAAACATAAAAACCGTGCGCATGACCTCGAACTCATACCCCGGACGCTTTCGTAAAGAGCCAACTCGATCCAGGCACCCTCCCGGCACACGGAAGCTTCCGCTTAATGCTGCTTCATTCCTGACCTGACATGATTCACGGATTTCCGTTGCGAAAGACCCAAACGTCATCATCTTTTCTAAACGGGCTGCTCCAAAATAATACACCCTTAATCATACATCACCCCTGCTATAGCGGATTTCACAGGTTCAGGGCGCCGCTACTGCCCCGGCTGCACGGTTAGTTTATTATATTCAGTTTTTTATACAAAGTCAATCACAAAATTTATAGCTCTGCTTTTGCTGTTTCCTGCCTGTTTACCATAACCTCAAGATTACCGTTTCTTTCCCTTATTTCATCTATCATTTTCTTTTCGCTAAAGGAATCTCTCAGATCTATATCATAGGTAAGCTTGAAAAGACTTCCCATATTGGTAGTCTTTACCCCTACAAGCTCATGTTTTTTAACAAATTTTCTGAAAATATCATCAAAAACATGGGTATAATCAAGAGTTTCAGGTATTGTGACCGTTAAACTCTTTTTTAAGCCGGCCTTGGAACCGGTAAAATCAATAGCCGAAAAAACAATAAATGCAATACTGACTATAACTGCAAAAACAACGGCAAACACAAGATATCCCATTCCGCAAATAAGTCCGGAACCCATGGCCAGGAAAATGGCAGCTATTTCTTTTGCGCTGCCCTGGGCAGAACGAAATCTCACAAGAGAAAACGCTCCGGCCACCGCAACACCGGCTCCTATATTTCCGTTTACAAGAAGTATAACCACACACACCACCGAGGGAAGCAAAGCCAGCGTAGCCATAAAGCTTTTTGATGATCTTGCATGCCTCGAATACATAAATGTTATAAATATCCCTATTCCAAGGGATGTCCCAAGACATGCCAGAAATGACATTATAGAAATGGACGCCAGGGTCCCGAAAACACTGTTAAATATTTCCAATTTTTATTTCCCCCTTCTTCAACATATCTTTATAGGCAGCTCCATATTTTGAAAATGACGCCTTGAACAATTTTTTATCTGACAAATAAGCACTCAGCCACATAGGCATTCCTCCGCTTATTTTAACCTCCAAAAGTGCCTGGCCGGGATCTATAAGACTGATCCCTCCCGGTTCCTCCGACAGGTTCAATCGCTCTTTTCTGTAACATATATTTGTATCAAAAGTCATCCGGAAACTGTCATCATCCTTTCCATAATAGGCCTGCCTGTCATAAGAAAGATAAACAACCGGTTTAAGTGTTTTATACATATTTCTGAAGTATTTTATTTCACGTGCTATCTGGGCATCAGCCGGTTTTGATTTACCCCTGCTGTCAGACAACTCATCCTGAGTAAGATCTTCACCCGCAAGAAATCTTATGGCCTGTTCCTGAGGTATATGTATACGCCTTTTATACACAACCTTTTTACACTTTTTCTTAAGTTCAACAAACACCGGATCTTCCATGGACGATGCCGTATAGCTTCTTACTCTGAGCTTCTCCTTATATGCAGGCTTTTCTATGGAACGCCGCACCAGAAGAAACGAATCCGTATCATAGTAAATGTTTCTTATGGTTGCATCACCGTGAGGATCAGGACACATTTTATCCCGCATATACTCCATAAGGGCATCCATTTCTTCTTTTTCAAGGAGATACTTCATCTCCACTCTTTTAAAAACATTTCCGTTCCCCATATCTTCTCCTTTATTTTTTAAGTATCTCTTTATCTGAAAGGATAATAACGGGTAAAACTTAAATGAACCTAAAAGAAAGACGCTATTGTTAAATGATTTTTACCGGTAAAACCTCAAAAATAACCGCTACTGATATATAGGCTATAAGAATATGAGGCGCCATAGCGATATTATCTTTATTTTTCCCTTTTAAAAAAATAAACATTGCCGCACTTACCATAGCCAGCCCCATAAGCACAGTCACTCTCCACGGTCCCAGGGAAAGCCCCAGCACAGCAAAGGCCTTTTTGTCTCCTGCACCAAAGCTTTTGCCCGTCACCATCCCCGGTATCATCATAAAAATGAGGGCTATACCGGCTCCTGCCACAGCTTTAAACAGATGCATCATGACATTTTCACTTAAAAGACCTGAAAGTATCAGGAAATCAGCATATAACATACATGCTATAAGCATAAAAATAACTATTTTATTGGGTATTATTCTTTTTTTTATATCAAAATAAGATGCTGCAGCCAAAAAAGCCGCATTTGCGATCGGTAATAATAAATTAATCATGGGTTTGTTCTCTCTGATCTGAAATTCGACATAAAACCGTAAATGAAATACAGTTAAGAAATGTCGTAGAGGGATAATAACACAAGCAAACTTTTGATGCAAGTTTTTTCAGATTGACAGCGGAAGCAAATTACTATATGTTACAATTCAGTGTAAAGTCAATAAAAAGTATAATTGCAAAAAAGGGGATCATGAAATTTTGGGCAGAAAAAAAAGAAGCACTTTATCCGTTACATTTACAGTTGCGGCAGTTGCAGCGGCAATAGCTGTTGGTTACGCAAAAAGAGACAATCTTTCTACGGCTTTTAATGATCTCAAAAATCATATTACTCAAGGTTTCAATCAGGGTTCCCCAAAAAATGAACCTATCGAATATATTTTTTTGGATCCGGAAAGCATCCCCGAATACACCGGAACAGCTTATGTATATCTGAACGACAACGTACCCCGTTTAGATACAGCTGAAGGCTCAAAAGAATTCGAAAGGTATGCTCCTTTGGACAAATACGGCAGATGCGTGGCAGCTTATGCCAACATTTCAAAAAACACAATGCCTGACAAGGAGAGGGAGAGCATAGGAAATATCCGGCCTACCGGATGGCATCTTTTAAAATATGAAGGCATAGACGGCAATTACCTCTATAATCGTTGTCACCTTATTGCATATATGTTGTCAGGAGAAAACTCCAATACGAGAAACCTTATAACCGGCACACGCTATATGAATACTGAAGGTATGCTGCCTTTTGAGATCAAGGTCTGCGATTATGTAAAAAAAACCGGAAACCATGTGCTGTATAAAGCGGTTCCGATTTTTAAAGAAGACAATCTTCTGGCAGACGGTGTATGGCTTCAGGCCGCATCTGTAGAAAATGATGAAATTAGATTTAATGTGTTTTGTTATAATGTTCAACCCGGCATAAAAATAGATTACAGTGACGGTCATGTAGCGGATTGATCATTTTTCTCCAAAGAATAACCCACATTTCTTGTGGCTTTTATGGAGATGTCAGCCCCCAAAGAAGTAAGCTTTTTTCTCAAGTAAGAAACATATACCCATACAACATTTATATCCACATCGGATTCATATCCCCAGATCTTTTCTAAAAATGTATCGGCAGAAAAAATCCGTCGCGGAGACGATATAAGCATTTCCATCATCTGGTACTCTTTGTTGGTAAGTTTGTGAGATCCCAACGCAGTAGACATTTCAAATGTAGTCTGATCCAGAGAAACATTTCCGAAATTCAGCTTCGATGATATCTGGGCTGTATTTGTCCTAAGCATTGCCCTCAGTCTCGCCAAAAGTTCCTTCATATCAAAGGGTTTAGGAAGATAGTCATTGGCTCCGGAGTCCAGCCCCAGCACCTTGTCGTCCACCTCACCTTTTGCCGTGAGCATAATAACAGGAATATCCATACCTTCTGCTCTTATTTCTTTTAATACGCTGATACCATCCATTTCCGGCATCATTATATCCAGAATAGCACCATCATATTCCCCGGCAGTTATATAATCCAAAGCATCCCGTCCGTTATATACAGGATCCACTTCAAAATTGTTTTTTTTAAGGACGGCACAAACTGCCCTGGAAAGAGAAATTTCGTCCTCTGCAAAAAGAATTCTCATATTGAACCTCCGGCTACCTTTTTTAACATTATACTTCTTTCCTCAAAACAAAAACAAGTAAAAAGCCCCCGCATTTTGGCGAGGGCTGTGTATTTATTTATACAGTCATCATAAATAAGCTTTAAGCGCATCAATCTTATCTGTTCTCTCCCAGGGAAGATCCAGATCTGTACGTCCGAAATGTCCGTAAGCTGCTGTCTGCTTATAGATAGGTCTTCTTAAATCCAGCATCTTTATAATACCTGCGGGTCTCAGATCAAACTCTTTTCTGATAATCTCTACGATCTTATCATCAGAAAGCTTGCCTGTGCCGAAGGTATCCACCATGATAGATGTTGGGGTAGAAACACCTATAGCATAAGAAACCTGTATTTCAATACGATCCGCAATACCTGCTGCCACAATATTTTTTGCGACATAACGTGCAGCATAAGCAGCGGAACGGTCTACCTTTGTACAGTCTTTCCCGGAAAATGCTCCACCGCCATGTCTTGCGGCACCTCCATAAGTATCAACAATAATCTTACGTCCCGTCAGACCACTGTCACCGTTGGGACCACCGATAACAAATCTTCCGGTGGGATTAATATATATCTTGGTTTCATCATCCACCATACCTGAATCTACAATGGCATCAATAACATATTTTCTTACATCATTATGAATCTGCTCCTGCTCGATCTCAGGCGCATGCTGTGTGGAAACTACTATGGCATCCAGTCTTACCGGCTTATTTTCCTCATCGTATTCTACTGTAACCTGTGTCTTACCGTCAGGTCTTAAATATCCGAGAGTACCATCCTTTCTAACCTTTGTAAGCTGACGCGCCAGCTTCTGGGCAAGAGCTGATGCATAGGGCATATACTCTTCTGTCTCATTGGTAGCGTATCCGAACATCATACCCTGATCTCCGGCTCCGGTATCCTCTTTATCCGTGTCATCGCTTCCTCTGGACTCAATGGCCTGATCCACACCCTGGGCAATATCAGGAGACTGTTTATCCAAAGCCACCATAACAGCACATGTATTTCCGTCAAATCCCTTTTCGGAATTGTCGTATCCGATCTCTGTCACTGTATTACGTACAACTGTAGGTATATCTACCTGTGCTGTAGTAGTAACCTCACCCATAACAATGATGAAGCCTGTATTGGTCAGTGTCTCACAGGCTACACGGGCATGAGGATCCTGCTCGTAAATCGCATCAAGAATAGAGTCTGACACCTGATCACAAATTTTATCGGGATGTCCTTCTGTAACTGATTCTGATGTAAAAAGTCTTTTTTCCATGTATGTTATTCCTTTCGATATATAGTTTAATTATCAATTCCTCATATTCATAATATGTTAGCCGAAATTTTACTTTCAGTCAAGTAATTTAAGAGTATATTTATTTTCACATTTTTTTCACATAGTGTAAATATATTTATCACATTTCTTTTATAAAATTCGTTGTTGGAAACAGGGTGGTTCCTGTTTCTGTACTAAATTTTTTCATATTTTTCCCTCCTAAGTAAAGAACACCCCATTTCTTTGCTTATTTCCAACCCGGAAGACGAAACCCGGGTAAAATAAAATCCGTCGCATTTACTCTCCTTAATGCGGCGGATTTTTTTATTTTATTTAGTTCTCAGTTTTATTCAGCTGCAGTAGTTGTTTCAGTTTCTGCTGCTTCACTTGTTTCACTCTGTTCTTCGGAAGCCTGGGTCTCCTCGGCTGCGGGAGCCTCTCCGGACTCAGCCTCTTTTACCTCATTGGAATTTTCTGCTATAAGCGTTGAAACCTTATTGTAGAGGACCTGATAACCTGTGTCACAATTTACCTCTGCACCAAACTTCTCAACTATCTCCTGATAAGAATTATATCCATAATATGAAGCAAGCTCTTCTCCTGCTTTATTTATATCATCTACACTTACGTCTATGTTGTTTTCATCTGCGATAAGGGTAACCAGCATCTTGGTAGCAAGATAACCCTTTGCAAATTCATCTACATAAGCATCTGCATTTTCAGCACCGTAAGATCCCTTAACATACTCATCAAGAGTCATGGCTGCTGTAGTTTCGGTACTTTCAGCTGTCACTGTCTCACCATTTTCATCAGTAGCTACCATAGCTCCTGACAACTGGCTCATATAACTGTTGTACTGCTCAAGTTCCTGCTCAAGATTTGATTTTCTGTTTGTTTTAAGACTTTCAAGCTCCTGTGCCGGATAATCCTTTATCTCGCTGGTTTCCTTGAGTTTCTCGATAACCTCGCCTAAAACCTGCTGGTCGTTGCTTTTCTTTGCTGACTCAGCAAGACTTGTCTTTATGCCGTTTTTAAGAGCATCTAAAGTAGCCAGACCCGTTCCGAAGCCTTCCTTTGCCAGATCATCAGCATGAGCCTTAACGAAATCATCATTTATCTCAGGTTCGGAAGGACGCATGATCTGCGAAATCTTAACTGTGAAAACGGCATCTTTTCCGTTCAACTCTTCTTTGCCGTAATCATCAGGGAATTTGACATTTACATCAAAATCCTGACCTGCCTGTTTTCCCTCAAGACCTTTATCCAAATCTTCTACAAACTGTCCGGAGCCTACCGTGTAAGTGCTGCCCTGAGCTGAACCACCCTCAAATTCCACTCCGTTGATCTTTCCGGTATAGTCGATAGTGATGATATCATCCTTCTGGGTCGTTCCGCCTTCAGTTACATCCTGTGTTTCAGTATACTGAGCCTTCAAAGCTTCTATCTGATTGTTCACATCTTCGTCCGTAACCTGCTCATTTGATCTGTCAATCTTAGTAACATCAAGCCCTTTATACTCTCCCAGCTTTACATAATTTTTATATACATCAGCCGTGTGCTTATAAAAGCCGTTATAATCCTTTGCCGCCACTGCTGCAGAAGCCGTAGAATCTCCCTGCTGTGCTCCGCTTCCTCCGCAGGCCGCCAGAGTAAGAGCGCTGATGGCCGCCGCTGCTATACCCGCTGTCACTTTAATCTTGTTCATTCTAATATCCTCCGTTTTGCTTTAAATAATCGCATTTTTACATAACTTGCTACACTAGTATAACATAATGGGGAAATTATAGCACATATCAGAAAAAATAAAATAAAAATCACAAAATGTTCTTGAAAAATTAATCTCTACACCTTATATTACCTATATTCAGATTGTTTACAGAGCTTATATGCAGGAGGTTTTTTATTTTGGTTAAAGCTTTTAAAATAACAATAACAATTGCCACGATCTTGACCACGGGTATTGCCGTGACCGGCTGCTCAAATCCTCTTACATTTACACAAAACGAAATCTCCCCTGTAACGGTAACTGATTTTAAGCTTGACACATATGTAAGTATAAGCAGCTATGATAACACTGATGAAAGCGTTCTCAAAGACGCCCTTGCTCTATGCGACAAATACGAGGATATTTTTTCAATGTACAAAGAAGGCTCAGAACTCTGGCGTATAAACGAAAACGAAACCACAGAGGTTTCACCGGAGCTTGGCTATGTTTTAGACACGGCACTCTACTGGTCATCCCGTTCCGACAAAAATTTTCAGATATCAGTAGGAAAAGTTTCCGAACTGTGGGATTTCAACAGTGAACAGCACAACATCCCGGATGAGGCATCTATAAATGAAGCTCTTAAAACTGTAGATGACTCACGGATCAAATTAAAAGAGAAAGATAACCCTTCTGAAGGATGGATCATTTCCAAGCCTGCAGATACAAAGATTGATCTGGGTGCCGTATCCAAAGGATATGTGGCAGATAAAATCAAAGAATATCTTATCGATCACGGTGTCGCCCACGCTGTAATAAATCTGGGCGGGAATGTCCTTTGCGTCGGAGACAAACACGGCAGTGATTTTAATATAGGAATACGCAAGCCCTTTGCACAGGCCACAGACACTATCGCCGTTCTTGCTCTGTCCGACAGATCTGCCGTATCATCAGGTATATCGGAAAGATATTTTGAAGGTGAAAACGGACGCATTTATCATCATATTATTAATCCGAAAAACGGATACCCTTACGATAATGATCTGATGCAAACAACCATTATAACAAAAGATTCTCTTACAGGTGATTGTCTAAGTACTCTTTGCTTTACTCTGGGACTTGAGGAAGGTCTGAAACTCGCACTTAATGAAGCCGACACCGAAGCTATTTTTATAACGATTGACGAACAACTTCATTATACCCCCGGTGCCGAAAAGCTTTCCAAATAAAAAAGCCCTGCAAATACAAGGCTCAATAAAACACAAAGGAGAAAATAATGCCTTTTATCAGAACCATAATCAGCCTGGCATATGTTGGATTTTTTATGCTGGTCAGTCTGATATTACTTCCCATCGAATACTTCATAAGAAAAAAAGACAGAGAAAGAGCTCTGCGCTTCAGCTCAAAAATAATTAACTGGGGTTTTAGATGTGTATCAGCTCTTTCCGGATCAAAAACAACCGTTAACGGAACAGAAAACATACCCCATGACAGAGGTGTTGTTTTTATAGGGAATCACAGAAGCTATTATGATATCATCATCGGATATCCCCACATGCCATTCCACACCTCGATCATTTCAAAAGCCGGATTAAAAAAAGCTCCTGCCATAGGTGCGTGGATGAAACGTCTGGAATGTCTTTTCCTTGAACGTAACAACATGCGTCAGGGTCTTTCAGTTATACTGGAAGGTATAGAGCAGATAAAACGCGGCTCCAACATGCTGGTCTTTCCTGAAGGCACAAGAAATAAAGGCGAAGGTATAGGAGAGTTTCATTCGGGAAGCTTCAAGCTGGCTACCAAAACAGGTGCTCCCATCGTACCTGTTGTACAGACCCGTACAAGAGAAGTTTTTGAAGAACACTTCCCCTGGCTGCATCCCCAGCATACAACCATATCATTTCTTAAACCCATAGAAACAAAAGGATTAACCAAAGACGAGATAAAAAAACTCCCCGAAACAGTACACAACATCATGCTCGAACACTACAACAAACAATAATGCAACCTTTCAGCTTACAAATGCCGCCACACTATATTTCTGCGTATGAATTACTATATTTTCGACGTCAAGCGGCAACGTGGAGAAAATATAGTACATTCATACGCAGAATAAAGTATACAACACCTCACAAAACACAAATAATTTATTCTTGTAAGAATCATTTTATTATGTTATACTCGTTTGAGTTTTTTGAACATTGATGGGGAGGAACAGAAATGTCAGTGTTAAATATTGTTCTGATCATAGCCGCCTGTGCCCTTATTACAGGTCTGCTAATCTACTATTTTGCTTTCGGCCGAAAAGCCATAAAACAGCAAAAAGAACAGGATGAATTCATACAAGACGCAAAAGAGACCATCGACATGCTGGTCATAGATAAAAAGAAAATGCCCTTAAAAGACTCCGGCCTTCCAAAAATAGTTTTGGAGCAGAGTCCCAAAAGATACCATAAGCGTAAGTTCAGGATCGTTAAGGCAAAGATCGGACCCCGTATCTTTTCACTGATAGCAGATAAAGCTATTTTTGAAGACATACCCGTCAAAACAAATATCAGAGCTGATGTAAGCGGAGTCTATCTTACAGCTTTCAAACCTCTGAAACCTTTGAAAGGCGAAGCTGCAGAAGCTGCTGCTGCCCGTAAAAAGAAGAAAAAAAAGAGAAACTAAAATAAAAGCATACTCACATAAAGTATTTTTAGAAATATCTTTTTCTAAAGATACTTTTTTTTTATTCAAAAAAGTTATAAAATAACATCATCTAACAAAAATCTGGAGGCTGACCCGACATGGAACGAAATCTTACATTACTGACTGATCTTTACGAACTAACAATGATGCAGGGGTATTTCATAAACCAAAACAACAACAGACGCGTCATATTCGAAGTGTTTTTCAGAAAAAACCCCTTCGGAAACGGATATTCCATAGCTTGCGGACTGCAGCAGGCCATAGACTACATAAACAATCTTTCATTTTCGGAAGGTGACATATCATACTTAAAATCCACCGGTCTATTCAGAGATGACTTCCTCAAACACCTCTCAGAATTCAGATTTACAGGTGACATTTACGCAGTTCCGGAAGGAACCGTAGTATTTCCCAGAGAGCCTCTGGTAAAAATCATAGCTCCCATAGACCAGGCTCAGCTTATGGAATCAGCTTTACTAAACATAATAAACCACCAGAGCCTTATCGCCACAAAGGCAGCCAGGGTCGTTTACGCTGCCGGAAAAGCACCCGTAATGGAATTCGGTCTCAGGAGAGCCCAAGGACCGGATGCCGGCATATACGGAGCCAGAGCAGCTGTCATAGCAGGCTGTTCAGGAACAAGCAATGTTTTGGCAGGAAAAATGTTTAACATCCCTACACTCGGTACACACGCCCACAGCTGGATAATGAGTTTTCCCACGGAATATGAAGCCTTTAAGGCCTATGCAGATCTCTATCCGGACAGCTGCACACTTCTCGTAGATACCTATGACACTTTGCACTCGGGAGTCCCGAATGCCATAAAAGTATTCAGAGAAATGAAAGACAAAGGTCATACCCTTACCAATTACGGCATTCGTCTCGACTCAGGCGACCTTGCCTATCTTACAAAAAAAGCCCGTGCCATGCTAGATGAGGCCGGATTTACAGATGCAGTCATCTCTGCCTCCGGAGATCTGGACGAATACCTGATCCAGTCCCTTTACGCCCAGGATGCCCCCATAGGCGCATGGGGCATTGGCACAAAAATGATCACCGCCAGTGACCAGCCTTCCTTTGGCGGCGTATATAAAATAGCCGCCATAGAACGTCCCGAAGGAGGATTTGAACCCAAAATAAAAATCTCAGAAAATTCAGCTAAAATAACAAATCCCGGAGACAAAAAAACACTCAGAGTTTATGACAAAGAAGGCAAAGTATTTGCTGACCTGATAGCTCTTTTTGACGAAGAATATGACGAATCCCGTCCCTTAGAACTGTTCAGCCCTGTAGACACATGGAAAAGCACAACACTGGATCCCGGAAGCTACCGTCTTCGTTCACTTCTTGTCCCGATTTTTAAAGACGGAAAATGCATTTACGAATCCCCTTCCACTTTTGAGATACGGGATTACTGTAAAAAAGAGATGGATACCCTTTGGGACGAATCAAAAAGACTTGTCAACCCCCACGATGTTTACATAGATCTTTCACATCCTCTGTTTGAGATGAAACAGGAACTTTTAAGAGCTCACAGGGAAAGCATAAAAAAATAACGGAATCTATGATTCCGTTATAATAAGGCTCACTTCATAGTCAGAAACTATATTCCCATACTGTTCTATTGTGTATGAAAGATGCACCTCGTGAAGATCAGTTACTTTGTATTCATATACTCTGGTACGTATCTCCATTTTTATCACTCCTCCCGGAGTAACAAGATCAAATGGTGTCAGCTCACCTCTTAAAAAGGATGTCCCTGAAGACATCCTTTTTTCTTTAAGTTTTAAAACCCTTGTCCAGTCCATACCATCCTCCGACAACTTCAAAAGATGGGATGTATCCTCATCGTCAAAGGTAACAACTGTCCTACCGTTTACTGATCGTAAATGGCCGTCGTATTGAAGCCTTTCTACTTCTGAGTCCTGGGTTCTTGACAGGAATATCTTTACATTTTTCATGACATATGCTCCGAAATAGCTCTTGCTATATCATTTTCCTGATTGGTTATATGTTCCCTAATGGCCTTTTTGGCGCCGGCCGCATCTCCTTTTTCTAAATGACGTATTATGGCCTCATGCTCATCTATAAGCGTCAGTCTGGCCTTCTCATTTTTAATATACTCAAATCTGTATCTGTATATCTGCTCTCTGAGATTATTTATTATCTGCAGAAGCCTTCTGTTTCCCGTTATTTTATAGATTATATCGTGAAATTTTACATCCGCCTCTGCTATAGTCAAAAGCTCTCCGGAATGAACAGCTGCCGAAAAAACCCTGTTAGCCTTCTCCAGTTCTTCTATATCCTTGGAACGTATCCTCTCACAACAAAGTTCCACGGCAAAATCCTCCAGAGTGGCCCGAAGTTCTAAAACTTCCTTCATATCCTTGTGTGTTATGCTGGCCACCTCTGCTCCCCTTCTGGGAATCATCGTAACAAGACCTTCGACTTCCAGTTTTTTTATGGCATCACGCACCGGAGTACGGCTCACACCCATTTGTTGTGCAAGTCTCATCTCCATGAGCCTCTCTCCCGGCTGAAATTCTCCCTGCAGTATAGCCTGACGCAGTCTTATCAACACCTCTTCTCTCAAGGGCAGACACTGCTTATTATCAAACTTAAGCTCTTCTATCATAGGATAAAACCTCTTTTTTAAAATATCACCTTGCTGATGTAGCTATCACCACAGCCCCGGGAAACGCCGACTTTACAGCTGTCTGTGCCTGTGCAAATGTATCCTCATCTTCAAAAACACCAAAAACCGCAGGACCACTTCCGCTCATCATAGCCTTTACGGCCCCTTCCTTTTCAAGACAATCCTTTATTTCACCGATATCCGGGTAACGTTCTATCATCATCTTTTCGAAAGAATTACCAAACAAAGCACATATCTTATCAAGCGGCTCTCTCTGTCTGAGTGCAGCTGCCAGCCCGTCTATATCCGGGTGCTCAATATCATTTGCACCGTCCATGGAATCATAAGCCTCTTTTGTAGAAATCTCCACCTCCGCAGGCTTCACGATCAGTACTTTACACTTCGGTAAATCATGCAAAGGCGTAATATGCTCTCCTCTGCCTTTTGCAAGAGCCGTTTTTCCTATTATGCAAAAAGGCACATCAGATCCCACTCTCGCGCCTATCTTCATCAGAGTTTCTCTGGAAAGCCCCGTATTGAACAAAAGGTTCATTCCTTTAATAACTGCGGCAGCATCTGCACTGCCTCCACCCAGCCCCGCTTTTGAAGGGATACGCTTTTTAAGTTTTATATGCACTCCAAAATCCCAGGAAGCAAACTCATCACTAAACTCCGAATTAAACTCGGAGGAAAACTCATTTGCCGCCCTTACTGCCAGATTGGTATCATCCGTAGGAATATCCGGGTCATTAGTCTCAAACGTCACTCCACCTCCTGGACGTTTTTCCAACACCACGGTATCGCCGTATTCAAGAGCCTGCATAACCATATATACGTCATGGTATCCGTCATCTCTTTTTCCCAAAATATCAAGCCCCAGATTTATTTTAGCATCAGCATCGATTTTTATCATATTATTTCACCCACTTTTCCTCTAAGTAAGCAACTATCCTGTCAACTACAGATTTACATTTCTCTTCAGTATCAGCTTCAGCCATTACACGGACCACCGGCTCCGTGCCGCTTTTTCTCACCAGTATACGCCCGTCGTCTGCCAGCTCTTCTTCAAGGCTTTCTATAAGTTTTAAAAGCCCCTCATCCTCCATCGCCTTATCTTTGTCCGCGACTCTCACATTTTTAAGCAGCTGCGGATAAATGGTAAGTTCAGATGCAAGCTCTCCTATAGTCCTTTTTTTTGCGATCATAACCTCCATCACCTTGAGCGCGGTTATAAGACCGTCTCCCGTAGTGGAGTACTTTGCAAAAATAATATGACCGGACTGTTCTCCCCCGAGTGTATATCCGTTTTTCTGCATACAGGCGCTGACATTTTTATCTCCCACGTCTGTTTTAACATAGTTAGTATCACGTTTTGCCAGAGACTTAAACAATCCCATATTGGACATAACAGTTGTAACAACTGTATTTCCGATAAGCTTGTCCCTGTCTTTCATATACTGGGAATATATAAACAGGATATGATCTCCCGTAAGAATATTTCCTTTTTCATCTACTACCAGACAACGGTCAGCATCACCGTCAAATGCAAAGCCGATATCCAGCTTATTGTCCACCACCAGCTTTTGCAGATCCTCCATATGGGTGGATCCGCAATGATCATTTATATTCATACCATTTGGTTCAGCATGTATAACCAGCGTTTCGGCACCAAGTGCATCAAATAAATGTTTAGCAAGAAACCAGGCGCTACCGTTTCCCGGATCTATACCAACCTTTATGTTTTTAAATGAAAACTTTGCAAGCCCCATAAGGAAACCGAGATATCTGTTTCTTGCATTTACATCATCCACCGTTTTTCCTATCTTATCTCCGGTAGCAAGCGGAATCTCCGGTATTTCTCCGTCAATATATTTTTCTATTTCTAAAATAAGTTCCTCGCTCATTTTGGAACCGTCACCGTTTATCAGTTTTATACCATTGTCATGGTATGGATTGTGACTGGCGGAAATCATTATGCCACAATCAAAATCATCCAGCCTTACAACATGAGCCACACTGGGCGTGGTTGTTACATGTAAAAGATTGGCATCCGCACCGGAGGCTGTAAGACCGGCTGCAAGGGCATACTCAAACATATAACTGCTAAGTCTTGTATCCTTCCCTATGACCACATGGGCTTTACCATCTTCATGTTTTTTACCGAAATAGTGTCCCAAAAATCTTCCGACTTTGAAGGCATGCTCTACTGTTAGAACAGAATTGGCATCCCCTCTGAAACCGTCTGTACCGAAATATTTTCCCATAGGTCTTTCCTTTCCGCTATGCTAATGAATTTTGTATCAGTCCTCATATCCGTTGGGATTGTGGCTCTGCCAGTTCCAGGTATCAGCACACATCTGCTTTATATCTCTTACTGCTTTCCAACCCAGCTCCTTTTCAGCCTTGGACGCATCGCAATATACATTTCCCACATCACCGGGACGTCTGTCAGTAATAACGTAAGGTATCTCCACGCCCGAAGCCTCTTCATAAGCCTTTACCATTTCAAGCACTGAGGTTCCGTTTCCGGTACCAAGGTTGTATATGCTTACACCTTTCTTCATATTCTCAAGCGCCTTTACGTGCCCGTCTGAGAGATCTACCACATGTATGTAATCTCTGACACCCGTACCGTCCGGAGTATCATAATCATCACCAAACACATTCAGTCTGGGAAGCTTTCCCACAGACACCTGCGAAATATAGGGCATAAGGTTGTTGGGAAGACCATTGGGATCTTCCCCTATACGTCCGCTCTCATGAGCACCTACCGGATTGAAATATCTGAGAAGCACAACCTCCCAATCAGGATCAGATACGCATATATCCATGAGTATCTCCTCTATCATGGACTTACTTCTACCATAAGGATTGGTTATAACTCCCTTGGGACAATCTTCTGTAATAGGTACAAAAGCCGGATCTCCGTATACGGTAGCCGAGGATGAAAAAATGACTTTTTTAACATTTCTCTTTGCCAGTTCTTCAAAAAGCACCAGTGAGCCTGTGATGTTATTCTGATAATACATCATGGGTTTTTCAACAGACTCTCCTACTGCCTTCAGGCCGGCAAAATGAATACATGCCTCAATGTCATTTTCAGAAAAAATCTTTTCGTAAATGTCCCTGTCGGCAATGTCTGCCACATATAATTTAAATGTTTTTCCTGTGAGTTCCTCTACTCTGGCGATGGACTCTTTGCTGGAGTTGGAAAGATCATCCAGTACCACCGCATCATAACCCTCTTTTGCAAGTTCTACCAATGTATGTGAGCCTATATATCCTGCTCCTCCTGTAACTAATATCGCCATTTTTCATCTCCTAATATTAAATATTTTTTAACTTTAATAATCCTTATCTGACAGGCTTTGCTTCCTCTCCTGCTGCATTTACCATCTTAGCATAAGACCACCTGATAACCTTGAACCTGTTGGACTTATTATAACGACGGCTAAGATCCTTTATCTGTTTTATATATTGTAAAGTTGCGTCCTTTGAAAGCTTGGACTCCCCTGAAAGCCTTTCTGAAAATCTGTAGGGAATCTCTATGAGCTTACTGAAATCTCCCATGGCAACAACTTCTATCATGATCTTCCATCCAATGGGACGGAGATCGCACTTTTCTATAACCTTTTTCTTCAGCATAAAAAGACCGCTGGTGGGATCCGATAATTTTTTCAGAGGTGGCAACAGAACCTGTCCCATCTTTCTGGCTGTCCATGAAACAAACTTCCTGTACGAATCCAGACCACCGTCAGATCCTCCCGGGAGATACCTGCTGGGGATACATATGTCGGCTCCCTCTTGTATAGCATAATACATATACTTCAGAGTCACCGGAGGATGTTGAAGATCCGCATCTATACATGCCAGAACATCTCCCTTCGCCTCTTTAAAGCCCAAAAGAACAGCTGTGGCCAGTCCTTTTTCATTTTCTCTGTGTATTAGTCTGACTGATCTGAATTCCTTAGCTGTCTTTTCTATAATATCCGGAGTATCATCTGTGCTGTCATCCACGAAAAGTATCTCGTGTTCTATATCCTCCAGCGCGTTATCTATCTGACATACAAGATTTCTGACATTTCCTCCCTCATTATAAGAGGGTACCACTACTGTAAGCATAAGCTTCTCCTTAATGAACTAAAACAACAGGATACACCATCATCCTGCTGCCACATCATATGAGTAAACTAACATCAAGTAACATGCATGATAATGTGACATTAATACAACACTTCCAGAGCCGCCTCCAGCTGTGTATCCTCTGTGGCATCTTCGGGCAGCTGTGCCTCAACGTCCGGCTCAAGACCCTTCTTGTGCCAGACATTACCATTGGGAGAATAGAGCTCGGCATCAGTATACTTTACCGCACTTCCGTCATCCAGTTTTACAACCTTTTGGGTTATACCCTTACCATAGGTTTTTGTCCCCACCAGCCTGGCCGCTCCAAAATCCTGTACTCCCGCAGCAAAAATCTCGGAGGCGCTGGCTGTATACTCATTTACCAGAACCACATAAGGAAGATCCAGCTTCTGCGGAGATGTTCCCTTAAATTCTTCCCTGGTACCATCCTTAAATCTCATGCCGCCGAAGTTTCCTTCCGGAAGTATATCATCCATTATCTCGAGGGCAGATTTTACAACACCTCCGGTGTTGTTTCTGAGATCTATCACAAGAGCCTTGGCATCTTCCTTTTTCAGATCCTGAAGTCCGCTCCTAAACTGCTCCGTTGTCTTATTGTTAAACTCTTTTATCCTGATATATCCTGTCTTTCCATCATCCAGCATACCGTATTTCACGTATGATTCATCCATCTGTCTGCGCTCTACGGTATATTTAAGAGTTTCCTCTTCGCCTTCTCTTACAACCTCTACTTCCACACTGCTGCCATCTTCACCATGAAGGTATGTTATGGCCGAATCCGAATCAAGCCCCCTGACATCATTACCATCAACTGAAATGATAACATCCCCTTCTTTCAGTCCTGCTTCTTTTGCAGCGGAATCATCTGTAAATCCCATAACAAGAAGTCCGTCATCATCCTGACTCCTGCAGTAAATACCTATTCCGTAAAAAGACGACCCTGTTATTGATTCTGAAAGCTGCGTATACTCGTCGGATGTATAATATACCGAGTACTCATCACCATATGAATCTATATATGCCTTGCAAACAGCATCACTTGCAGATGCAGCATCTACATCACCGTAGTAGTAAGACGCCATAACCTTCTCAAGGGCCTTAAGCTTGTTTTCAATACCGGAGTCAGCAAGAACACCGATAGTCCCATCATCTGCAGCCTTCGACTGTGTCTGGGAAGTTTCCGTCTTTTTAAACGCATCCCTGTTAAATGTAAACACACCAAACTTCATTAGTAAAAGCACCGTCAGTATCCCCAGACCCAATGTAATAAGAACACCGGCTGTCACACTGATGATAACGGTTTTTTGCATCTTCTGATGAAGCTCTATTGCTTTTTTTTGTTCTTCAGTAAGCTCGCCCTGCGGCTCAATATTATCAAAATTCAATATTAAACACCCCTCTTAACTAATAAAAATAAACTCTATTCTTTATAATAAAATAAAAAGGCTTTTCGTGCAAGCACGCAAAGCCCTTTTTGTATTTTTTTTGTACTAAATCATTAAACGTTTTCATGCTTTCTCATAGCAAACAACGTTCCGAGTATACCTATGGCCAGACCCAGAATAAGGGAAACCGGTATAAGTACACGAAATACTGTCATAACAGGCAGGAATGTCAATATGTTGTTCAATACCGAGAACTTTGTTAGTACAAAACCTATTATTCTGTTATACAGGAAGAACAGCACTATCAACGGGATAATGGATCCTATCAGACCGATGGCTATTCCTTCCACAAAGAATGGTGCATTTACAAAACCATCTGTAGCTCCCACATATTTCATAATAGATATCTCATCCTTACGTACCGTAATACCCAGTACTATGGTATTGGTAATGAGGAAGATAGATACCGCAAGAAGTATGATGATAATAGCTATAGATATGTATCCCGCCAGTCGGGCAGCCGTAGACAGATTCTTGGCCACTTCATCCGACCGGTTGACCTGCCGCACGTTTTCTATACCTTCAATAAATGTCACCAGCTGATCCTGCTTTGATGTATCCGCCAGGTAAACCGAATAGGAAGCAGAGTTGGCCAGAGGGTTGTCATCCTTAAATCCTTCAGCCAGATACTCGTACTCCCCGAAATACTGGGATTTAAAATTCTCCCATGCCTCTTCCGGAGAGGTGTATTCCACATGATCCACCTCTTCCCTGACCTTTATCTGTTCTCCTATCTCATCTATCCTGGTATCCGTGGTACCCTCATCAAAGAAAACCGTAACCGCCACCTTATTTTCGGCATTTTTTATCATGTGCTGGGCATTGGCTACTATAGAGTAGAAAACGCCAAAGATAAAAATGCAGGCAGCTATAGTAGCTATAGAGGCTATGGAAAACAATCTGTTTCTATGTATGTTTTTGAAGCCCTGCTTTATCTGATATCCGAATGTACTAATCTTCATAAGAAAAACCACCCTTTGCCATATCGCTTATAATCTTGCCCTCACTCATAGTGATGGTTCTTTGTCTCATCTGCTGAACCACATCCAGGTTGTGTGTAACTACCAATACCGTAGTACCCTGCTGATTGGCAAGATCCAAAAGCTTTATTATTTCTTCACTGGTAACAACATCCAGGTTACCCGTAGGCTCATCACAAAGAAGCACATCTGGAGAATTCACCAGCGCCCTGGCAATAGCCACTCGCTGCTGCTCACCTCCGGAGAGTTCTTTCGGATTGGCCTTATATTTGTCAAGAAGTCCCACCATGGAAAGCATCTTTAAAACATTGTTCTTTATCTGGGCCGGCGGCGCCTCAATGACCTTCTGTGCAAAAGCCACATTTTCATATACGGACCTGTCCTCCAAAAGTCGGAAATCCTGGAATACAACTCCGATATTTCTTCGGATAAAGGGCAACGTCCTTCTTGTGGCATCATTTATTACATTTCCATCCACAACGATGCGCCCGCTTGTAGGCTCCAGCTCCTTAAGTAAAAGCTTCATAAGCGTAGACTTTCCGGAACCGGACTTACCAACAACAAACACAAACTCCCCTTTTTTCACATGCAGGGAGACGTTGCTGATGCCGACTATATCCTTGGCGTAAGTCTTGCTTACGTTCTCCATTATAATCATAAAAACCTCCGTGTTACTTAGTGTTTTCTATCTTTTTGTGCACCATCACTGATACCTTAAACGTAATGGCATCATCAAACTTTCTCACATCAAGCCCCGTTATCTTTTGGACTTTATTTAATCTGTAGATAAGAGTATTTCTATGGACGAAAAGCTGTCTGGCAGTCTCGGAAATATTCAGACTGTTATCAAAAAAAGCATTTATCGTCGCAAGAAGTTCTGCGTCCATGTTGTCCAACGCCGAACGTTTAAAATGCTCCGTAAGAAATCTCTCACAAAGTGCCGTGGGCAACTCCATAATAAGCCTGCCCAGTCCCAGCCGGTCGCAGGAAATAACCTGCCTGCCCGGAAAAAACATCCTTCCGGCATCTACCGCAGTCATCGCCTCACTAAAGGATTCCGACAAACCGAAAATATCCGCAGTCACTGAACCGTAACCCACTCTGCGTACAAGATCTTTTTCTTTCCCAAGGCTCTCATATAATTCTGATGCCTTTTTGACGGTATCTTCATCTTCACCGCATCCGGTCACCACGGCAATTTTGTTTTTTCCGACAACAACCACATAACTTTTTTCATCTGTCGAAAACAACCTTTTAGCTTCTTCCAAAAGCCGGGAAACTCCGTCTTCGTCTGCAGCCTCAGCCACAAAAACTATTCTGTCTGCAGCTATATCTACTCCCAGCTGTCTGGCTTCTCTGTCTATATTTATATCCAGGATGCTTTCCGTAAGCACCGACCCGATAAAATCATTTACCGGCGTCTTGGAATCATACGCCTCACAAAGCTGACGTATCTGCAGTCCAGCCATCTTTGTAAATGTTTCTATCACCGGAGAATCACCCTTCATTGTAAGAAAAAAAGTCATGTTCTCCCCGGGGTAAAACTCTTTTGTGATACAGATCCCTTCCGCCTTATAAAGCTCTTCTCCCGAAACGATAAATGAAATTACATCATTTAATACGTCCACTCCCGGATTAAAAGTACCGGAAATGACTACGCCATCAGCATCTGATATACATACTTCACAACCGGAAACCTCTTTTATCCCTTCTAAAGCTTCTAATAATACCTGATCAGAAACCACGGACATATACCTCATTTAGACATTAGTTGAAAACCTGTATCATTCTAATGCAAAGCGCACAAAAATAAAAGGGGGTTTTTGGTCATTTCTTCTTTTTTTAATATTTATTACATATTTTTGTCACATTTTTGTAAAATTTTAACAATTTTCTCTTCTTCTATATTTATCTTACCTTCTTTGTATAAGCGTCCTATAGCTTTCTTAAAAGCATTTTTACTCATGGAAAAATGTTTTTTTATTTCTTCCGGATCGCTTTTGTCACTGAAGAAAAGCACACCTCCCGCAGCCTCAAGCTCTTCATATATCCTGTCCGCATCGGAATCCATCTGAATATAAGATTTCTGGGAAAGACTTATCATATATTTACCGTCATCCCGCACAGCACTGACTCTTCCGAATACTCTGTCGCCTATGGATACGGAGTCATGTATCTCTCTGATAGGAATCATACCGAAATACTTTGTATCAACCGCCACAAAAACGCCAAGCTCCGGATTTATCTGTATAACAGTAGCCTCTACTGCACTGTCTTTAACATATCCGCCTCCGCTCTCCAAATGGTTGTAAACCCTCATTGTGGCTGCCGGACGTCCGCTTTTGTCTATATAAAGCATAACCGGAAAACGGTCATTTTCTTCCGGTCCTCTCATGCTGCCGGTTTTCGGATCAAAACTCACAGGATCAAGCTGCTCCTTGAACGGAAGAAACAGGTCTTTATCAAGTCCCCAGTCCAAAAATACACCAATGGAGGTTTTCTGCTTTACTTTCAGCACTTCTATCTCCCCCAAAGCAATATGAGGTTTCTTCAATGTAGCTACGGGTCTGTCTTCGGAATCAAGATAAACAAAAACCTCCAGACTTTCCCCCTCTCCGACTCCCTCAGGTACTTCTTTACGCGGAAGCAACACTTCCTCTGATTCTATGAAATATGATCCGCCCTTATCGTTTTTATACGAAATATTTTTTTCATTTGTATCATAAACATCTGTACCGTCTGAACCCAGGTACAAACCAAACTCTGTTTTGCGCTTCACCTTCAGATTATTTAACTTACACAACTCTATCATAGAATACCACCCTCCACGGTACTAAATAGTAAACATTATAATGCGTAAAGAACAATGCGTAAAGTTTTTTTAAATTAAATGTTGCATTTTCCAAAAAACTGTTATATAATAACTTGCGTTGTGACGTTGAGCGCACGTCAATGGGCTTTCGCCAAGCGGTAAGGCACTGGATTCTGATTCCAGCATTCGGGGGTTCGAATCCCTCAAGCCCAGTTATACTGGGGTTTGCCCAGTTTTTACCGGGGTGACCCGGTTTTTTTGTAGCCACTTTCCCCCTTTAAAGGGTTAGTGGCGGTGGCATATATACCGCTTATCGCGAGTTTGCGGAGCAAACTTGAAAATTCGGCGGTGGCATATATACCGCTTATCGCGAGTTTGCGGAGCAAACTTGAAAATTCGGCAGTGGCATATATGCCGCTTATCGCGAGTTTGCGGAGCAAACTTGAAAATTCGGCGGTGGCATATATGCCGCTTATCGCGAGTTTGCGGAGCAAACTTGAAAATTCGGCGGTGGCATATATGCCGCTTATCGCGAGTTTGCGGAGCAAACTTGAAAATTCGGCAGTGGCATATATGCCGCTTATCGCGAGTTTGCGGAGCAAACTTGAAAATTCGGCGGTGGCATATATGCCGCTTATCGCGAGTTTGCGGAGCAAACTTGAAAATTCGGCAGTGGCATATATGC
>CAMOUW010000015.1 GCA_946626755.1 uncultured Clostridia bacterium | reverse complement strand
AAGCGGCATATTGCCCAGCCGATCCAAAACCTCTTCAAAAATCCCATCATACTCAAATCGTATAATGCGATTTCCGTCATCCTTAACATCCAAAACCTCTGCTGACAGTTCACCATCTCCGAAAACAATGCGATTACCCGGTCTGGCTTTCTTTCCGGGTCCTGCCAGAGCCTCCCATGTATCCTTCTCATCCTCCATACGTTTAAGAAGAAGAATCTCCACGGCTCCGCCGGTCCCCTCCCTGCGGCCTATAAGTCTGGCCGGAATAACCTTAGTATCATTAATTACCAGACAATCCCCCTTACAAAGATATTCCCTTATATCCGTAAAAGTTCTGTGCTTCACCCTTCCGGTTTCCCTGTCCATCACCAAAAGCCGTGAGGCCGACCTCTCAGACAAAGGATCCTGTGCTATAAGCTCCGGAGGAAGCTCATAAAAATAATCATGTACACTCAAGTCATTCATCTCTTCTCCAACCGGCACACCAATACCTCACTTTTAATCGACATACAACACCTCATACATTACACCTGCAGTGCCACCTTCAATCAACGCGTAACAAACTAAGAGATGACGGCCTTAAACCTTACCACTCAACTCATTTTCACACCTTCAAACAACGTTGTAACTTTCAAAATCCTACGGATGAATTACAATATTTTCGACGTCAAGCGGCAGCGTGGAGAAAATATTGTACATTCATCCGTAAGATATAACATCCTCATCTTCTGCCACAAACAACTTCACGGGTATTTATCTTTTTGTATCTCCGTATCCTGCGGATATATCCCTTGTTTTTTGGGCGTCAAGCGGCAGCGTGCCCAAAAACAAGGGCATATAGACGCCGGATTAACACAACTGTACATTAACATAAAAATACAAATTTTATTTTCTAAGTTCAAATCCCCTGGCGGCACATTCCTCGAAAATCTTATCCATCACGGGATTTACATCCTCATCCGAAAGCGTCCTGTCAGGTGCCCTAAACGTAATATTATAAGCCACCGACTTAGAATCCTCTCCAATCTGCTCACCTTCATAGAGATCAAAAAGCCTGTATGACTCCAAAATCTTACCACCCTTGCTTTCAATGATCCCCTCCAGTTCGCCAACCGGAACATCTCTTTTCATCACAAGGCTGATATCCCTTGTCACTGCCGGAAAATTAGCAATTCCCTCATAGAGTTTCTCAAAAGAAACAAACTCCTCAATAGCTGCCAAATCTATAAACGCCAGGTACACCCTGTCCTCAATTCCGTACTTTTCAGCAACATCAGGATGAACCTCACCCAAATGTCCTATCGTCTTACCCTCATATCCCACATATGCCTGACGTCCCGGATGAAGATAAGGATAGCAGCTAACAGCCCTGTACTCCCTCTTTTTACTAAGTCCCAGACCATCCAGAGTATTTTCCACAACTCCCTTCAGGTCAAAGAAATCACCCTCTCCGAAACATCCAAAAGTCAGAATCGTCCTCTCGTCAGGAAGCTCATCCTCATTTCCTGAAGGAATATAAACCTTAGCCAGCTCAAAAAGCTTTACGTTTTCATTTCTTCTGCTGTAATTAGTCCCCAGGGAAGTAAGCATTCCGTTTACGGAAAGAGTTCTCATAACCGAGAAATCCTCTCCCAAAGGATTAGAGATCAGAACCGTTTTTCTTTCAGGTGCATCCTCTGAAAATCCAAGTTTATCAAAAACTCCGGGACTTTCAAAAGAATAAGTAAGACTCTGGGAATACCCCTGGGCCGTAGCCAGATCAATAACCGCCTCATTTACACGATCCTCAAATGACAGACCGCCTACCACATCTACAGCCCCCGTTCCTGAAGGAAGCGTAGATGACACCTTATCATAACCAAAGAATCTGGCCACCTCTTCGGCAATATCAGCTCCCAGATTCAAATCCTGACGAAACGTAGGAATGATCAACTCGTTGGCACTCTCATCATACTCTATCTCAAGAGGCTCAAAAAACTTCAGCATATCGGTACGTGAAATATCCGTCCCCAGCAGTGCATTATAACTGTCAGGCTCAAACTTTATGCGCTTCTTAGAAACAGGATCAGGATAAATATCCACAACTCCGCCTACAACCTCACCGGCTCCAAGCTCCTCTACAAGAGCGCAGGCTCTGTCCACAGCCTGAAGCGCAGTCTCGGGATCCAGCCCTTTTTCAAACTTACCGGATGCATCAGTACGCATAGAAAGCCTCTTTGCGGACTTGCGGATATTTGTACCGTTAAATGTGGCCGACTCAAAAACAATAGTTTTCACATCCTCTGTGATCATGGAATTCTCTCCACCCATGATACCGGCAATACCTATCTGTTTCTTTCCGTCGCAGATCATAAGGATATCGCCATCCAGTTTTCTCTCATTTCCGTCAAGCGTAGTAAAGCTCTCTCCGTCCTTTGCCCTGTCTACTATTATCTTTTGATCCTCAATTGTTTCATAATCAAAAGCATGCATAGGCTGTCCATACTCTGCCATAACATAATTGGTAATATCAACAATGTTATTTATAGGTCTTATACCGCAGGAACGAAGTCTCCTCTTCATCCACTCGGGAGACGGTCCGAACTTCACATTTTTCACAACCCTCGCAGTATATCTTGAACAAAGATCCGGTGCCTTTATCTCTACCGAAATATAATCTGACGCATTCTCATTATTTCCCGTAGGCTTAGTAACCGGCGGTTTAAACTCGTGACCAAAGGTGGCCGCAGCCTCTCTTGCTATCCCCAAAACACTGTAACAATCCACTCTGTTGTTGGTTATCTCATATTCAAATATTGCATCATCCAAGCCCAGTGCTTTCACCGCATCATCCCCGGGCTTCAGTCCGAGGTCGGGGCTAAAGATATAAATGCCGTCTTCAGCCGCATCCGGGAAAAGATTTGCATCTGCACCCAGCTCTTCAAGTGCACACATCATACCAAAGGATTCCACACCTCTGAGCTTTCCCTTTTTTATTTTTATACCGTTTTCAGGAAGAGGACCTCCGTCATGCCCTCCTGCCACCTTGCCGCCGTCCAAAACCACAGGCACAAACTGGCCGGAAGTACCGGGCTGTACATTGGGCGCTCCCGTTACGATCTGTACAGGTTGCGCCTCTCCCACATTTACCTGACAAACCACCAGCTTATCCGCATCCGGGTGTCTATCTACTGAAAGAATCTCTCCCACTACAATATTCTCCAGATTGCGGTTCAGTCGTTCAAAACACTCCACCTTTGTTCCGGAAAGAGTCATGGCATCACGGTACTCTTCATCCGTGACACCCTTCATCCCCGGAACCAGATCCTTAATCCAATTAAGCGATGTATCCATATCCTTCTCCTAATAATGTATATCAAATGTATAAAACAGCAGTCAAAATATCATATGTATTATTACGATGATGAATATTCAAAAATCGTAATAACACCAACATTATACGTATAAATATACTATCTTTTCGACGTTAAGAGGCAGCGTGGAGATAATATAGTATATTCATACGCATAATGTTGAAAAAATCACCTCGGGTAAAATAATCTTTTGTTTTATAAAAACCTTCGTTTTTGTCTGCAGGCAATTAAATCCCAATGAACTTAAAACTGACCAAGAAATCTCACATCATTCTCATAAAGAAGACGCATGTCGTCTATCTCATATTTAAGAAGTGCAATCCTCTCAAGACCGATACCAAAAGCAAACCCGGAATATTTAGATGTATCTACGTTACATCTTTCCAAAACCTTAGGATGTATCATCCCGCAACCGAGAATCTCTATCCATCCCTCGCCCTTACACATTCGGCATCCCTTTCCTCCGCATTTAAAGCATGTCACATCTACCTCTGCGCTGGGTTCGGTAAAAGGGAAATGATGCGGTCTGAACTTAAGCCTTGTATCTTCTCCGAAAAGCCTTTTTGCAAAACTCTCCAAAGTACCTTTAAGATCTGCAAAAGTTATCCCCTCATCGATCACCATCCCTTCTATCTGATGAAAGCACGGTGAATGGGTAGCGTCCACTTCATCCGCTCTAAATACTCTTCCGGGCGCGATCATCCTGATGGGAATCTTTCCCTTCTCCATAACTCTTACCTGAACCGGAGACGTCTGTGTTCTGAGAACAATCTTATCATTTATATAAAAAGTGTCCTGCTCGTCTTTTGCCGGGTGATCTGCAGGTATATTCAGGGCTTCGAAATTATAATAATCAAACTCCACCTCAGGTCCGTGAACCACCTCATAGCCCATACCGATAAAAATGCGCTCCACTTCTTCCAACGCCACACGGTTAGGATGCCTGTGACCAAGATCTTTCTTTTTTGCAGGAAGTGTCACGTCAATAGTCTCCTCCCTGAGTCTGGCGCTGCGAAGATTCTTCTTAAGCTCACTCTCAGCATTTTCAAGCGCCCCGCTGATAGCAGACTTAGCATCATTTACTATCTTACCAACAGCGGCACGCTCTTCCGGTGCCACATTTTTCATTCCCTTAAGAAGTCCCGTCAGGGCACCCTTTTTTCCCAGCACTGACACCCTTATCCCGGAAAGTTCATCCGGAGTCGATGCTGTCTTAATCTTATCCAACGTTTCATCTATAAGTTGTTTTAACTGCTCTTCCATAACTCCTCCGATTCAAAATCAATATATATTTTATCATTAAACACTATGTATCAGATCAGATACTAAACTGTCAAAACATACATTAATGACAAAACCCATGCTTTTGCATTTTAGTTATTCACATGTCAGGAATGCTCCCTGACATATTCTTCCTTCATCTGTTCAATACACTTTTCTATAGCAATATCTTTTTTATTATACAACAAATCTGCCTCATTTTTTATTTTTTCTATCTGAGGAACTGTATTTTCCCATTCTGCCTTCATATACATGATCTCAGGTTCTGTCCCGGAGAGGCGTCTTGCAAGAAGTGCACTCCTTTTCGTATCCTGGTTTTTGTTAAGTTTGTATGCCTTCTCAAAGCATTGGGCTGCCCGTTCATAAAGAAGCAGATTACAATAACACGTACCCATATTGTGGAGAACCCCTGCATAAAACCTGTCAGGTAGTTCTTTTTTAAGTCCCGACTCCATGATCTCCTCGTATTTGAGTGCAGCTCTGGTGAAGCAACCGTTTTTCAAATAAGCGATAGCCATGGAATTTTTCTTCATAACGGGATCCACCTGCTCCATTTCTGAAATCACAGGCTGTATAATACGTACCTCTTTAGGGGTAAAATAATTGAGTTCCCTGAAAAGATAGAGCAAAATACTGTTAAAAGGAATCTTATCCCCTCTTTGCTGACGTATCTGATCCGACAAACTGACATTTCCCGTGGTTTCATCCATAAATCTGTATAATTCCTCCCCCAGGATACCGGGGGTAACCAGATATATATTGTTGTAAAGGTAATTAATCAGCTCCTGTATATAATAAATATTCCTGCCTGTCTCCTCAAAAATAAAGGGTACGCTTGCTCTTTTATCATCACAGAAAATCACTCCGGACACAACATCTGAAGCAGGCGGATTGTCTCCGGCCTGCAAGCTGACCTTTTTTTCGATCACGACCCCGGAGGATTCGAAATCTTCTCCAAATCCCAGGTCACTGATCCTTATCTCACAGGTGTCCTCATCCGGAAAATACATTTCTACCCGGGCTCTTGTCATCCTGTCCGGTCTGTCGGGAAAATTATCCAGCAGAATCTCCACTTGCTCCGGCATAGTAGCTCCCACCGGAGTAAGTTCCAAAACAAGACATTTATCCCCGGTAAGAATGATCTCAAAATCCTTAGTCTGGCTGTCTGTATTAGATCCGCTGTTCACCAGCAGCAAAGTGCCGGTCTGTCCTTTTTCAAAGGTCTTTAACGCTATACTTGTAGTTATCCGGTTGCGGCACGCCATAATGCATCCGGCATATCTGCCACCCACATTTGTCGTTCCCCCTCCGGATACAACCACGTTTCTGTAAATGCCGGCACTTCTGAAAGGATCCGCCATAGGCAGAACATGAGCAACAGCGCAAATACAGGCTCCTTTCACAAACAGGTTCTGCCCTGCAAATATCCTGTGTCCGCCCCTGCCAAGCACTGAAGTCATCTGAGACGGTAAAGACTCACAGTTAAAACCGGGACCTGTCAGATAAACAGATGACACATTTATCTTTTCAAGAGTCGCAGAAAAAAAGGCATTCAGTTCGTCGTAAACAGGCTTATCATCAATCCCCAGAATGCCCAGAGAACATTTTTTGATCTTCTCGGAGGTGAAGGATTCATCAGTTTCACCAAGCACCGTCAGTCCTTTGTAACCTGCCCGTCTGAGAAAACAGGCTCTGACCTCTTCTTTGCCGAAATTGTACAGAGCCACACCCTGGGCATATAAAGAAGGATCTCCGCTATGGGCAAAATAAGCAAAACTCTCCTCTTCACCGATAATAGTAAACCTGTGATCATCTATACCTGCAAGAGCAGCCGCTTTATGCCAGATCAGGCGGGTTTCTTTAGTGTACTCATGTATACAAAGGCACACGGCACTTATATTTTCTTCTCCCGTCTGCTCCCGGGCAGCCTGTAAAAGTGCTGCCAACATCACTGATAAAGTCTTTTCCGGCTCACTTTCCTTTGCAAAGACCTCTTTTACATTTTTACTGTTTATAAAAATAATTTCTTCTTCTCTATAAAAAACAGGCCGTACAAGCTTGTCCCCCGTGTCATAATAACAACACTGGGAAAACTCATCATCTATATCTATCCCCAAAAACAGACCGTTTTTATTGTTTGTCGCCATAAATCCATCTCCCGGTCATAAACTGCAGTATTCATTCAACTCATACAAAACTGAACAGTTCTTTGTTTATATACCTGTATCTCCATAATTCCTTAGCCGCATCATTTGCTCCGGCTGTATCACCACGATTATTTTTCCTTATAGTCCTGTTAATGCTGTCAATAGCGGGATTGGCTCCGTAAACTGAAATATCCTTTTCCACCTGTATGTCATAAATGTCTTCTTCCTCATCCTTTACAGAACTTATGCGAAGAGAAGTCTTTTCTCCCTCAAAAACGATCAAGGGCGCCGTATAGATTCCGGGTACCGTTTCTTTTAATCTTATGACCCCCTGCGATCCCTGTGCAGTCACCTGTTTTCCCGGTTCATCCGTAAATTCTATTACGGTTTTGTCACTTATGAAAAATGGTACACTGATCCTCGGATTAATGTCCTTAAAAAACTTGAAATACCATCCTTTTGAAACAAATGCCCGCAATATTCTTTCATATAGCCTTATGTCACCTTGTGTCAGTTCTACATCACCTGTGGCTTTTTTCTTAAGCACAGCCGCCAATTCTACAGGCAGCTGACGCTCACCTGCCATCGCCCTTGAATGAATAAGAGAAAAAACATTTTCATCACATTTACTCTTTTTTACAAAATACAGGAATGACTGGTATGCGGTATAAGCTTCTACCACATCTCCCTTTTGCTTTAATTCAAAAAGCTTTTCAAATACAGGTGCCGTATCTTTCGGTTCTGCTTTTGTAAAAAGCATCCGCGCCAGGATATCCTCCAGATCAGTTATCTGTTTGGAATCTCCTTTTATAGCTATAACCTCAGGGCCACCATATGTCTTTTGGGAATCGGCATTTCCGTACAGGAAGTTTTTCAGTTCGTACTCAAAGCTTTTTGAAATAGCCTCATATACCAGAAGATTTTTTGCAAATGCCGCTGCTGTCTGGGTATTTCCCTCTTCACTCTCCTTACGGAACCGGTACAAAAGATAATATGGATCTGTAGCACAGGATGTATCATTTACATCAATCAGGATTCTGTGCTCAAGCACCCTTTCAGCTTTGTATGAAAAAGCTTTGTCCGTATATATATTGCCATCTTTATCTTCAAAACATATGACGCAATCGTTTCCCGGAGCAAAGTTTTCATCCAGAATAAATGCGTATGTTCTTCCGTCCTTTATGGGAGTCTTCTTAGGCACATCAAACTCACTGTGTCTGGTGTGAAGTAAAACAGGCACATCAGAATCCACGGTTATTTTATACGTAAACTGCAGTCTGAATACCTGGGATGCCAATTCAGCACTGTTTATAAGCCTCTCATCCCACATCCATCTGTAAATGATAATAAGGTTATTATCTATGTAACCTCCCGCCAGGCGCTCTGCACCAAAGACCTGTATCCTATCCCTGTAAAGTTCATAGATCTCCGGATCTTTCTCTCTGACCCTTATTACATTTGCATATAAAAATGCCCTGGCAGAGTGATCCAGATTGTTGTCATATATAAAATAACGCAGAACTGTTTCCGGCAGTTTTTTTGGTACGCTTTTATCAAGACTAAGTATATAGTACTCATACAGGCGAGTGATTGCCAGTCCCCGTCTTATTGCCTGTTCATAAACAGGTGCATACTCAGGACCTTTGAGGTTGCCCTGTATCATCTTAGAGCAAAGAGTAATGAGAATCTCATCACTGTTGTACTCATCGTACAATTTTTTCAAACACTGCAAATGAGTGGGATCCACCCTGGTCTCTTCAGATACGATCTCCGTCACTCTGGCCGTAGCCATATTTTCAACAAGCCTGTATCTGTATCCGAATCTGATGACCTGGGTTTCGAAAGAATTCATAACACGTAGAAGCACCGGCTCCCTGTTTATAATCCTTATAGCTTCCAGATAGATAATAGGACTTCTGCATCCCTTTGAAAAAGCATCCTTAAATCTGGTGAGCCATATGCTGGCATTGTCAGAGCCGTTTTCATCCAGATGATAACGGTAAAGTATAACAGGCCAGGGGGCATCCGGACTGTCAGCCGCATCAAAAAGTTCCTTTGCCACACTGTCTATATTGGCATCGGATGAGTTTATCATGGTACCTATATAAATAGCAGTATAATATAGTATACCGTCGCCGTTTCTGTCCTTTATAAGATCTTCCCGAATCCAGTGCAGCACTTCTCCCGCTTCTTTCGTCCGACCGGAAAAAGAAAGCATGAGCGCCCTGGCTACCTCAACCTCTAAAAAGTCCTGTCTGTCTTCTTCTCCTCCGTCATATAATCTTAGAAAATTGTCATCGCAGAGCCTTGTAAGCGCCTTTGAAGTCCACTCATCCAGACTTATCTTTTTCATCCTGAAATCCAGGTAACCCCTGGTCAGTCTTATTTTAAGTTTACGCCATATACGGGAAAAATCCGATTTTTTATAAATGTATTCTTTTCTTATAGCACCTTTTTTATCCGTCGAAACAGACACTTCTCCCGCATCAGCCTCATTAACCGCCACACCTTTCTTAATGAAACCTGCTCCCTCAAGGAAGTTTTTCATGGCAAATAAAGTATCTTCCTGATCCTCCAGCTGGCTGTATAAAGCATTTAAAAAGGGATCGTCCCTGAGGATCACCGCAGCAAAATCATCAGATCTGAACACCCGTGCCGCATCATCCGGATCTTCTTGTGCCAGCTTTACAAAGCCCTGAATATCCTCTATGGTGCCGTGATCTGTGGCGATGAGCTTTTTTGTAACAATAAATACAAAAGGAATCTGAAACTCTCCGGCGGATGTAACTACATTAAACACACCCTCTATACGATCCCCCGGTCTTTTTCCTGCCGTATTTACACGGTATGAAACAGTACCTCTTTCCCCCTTAAAAACAGCATCCGTCTTCACATCAGCATTGTCAGTATAGGCTGTACCGCTTATTTTGCCGTCTGCCTCAACCTCAAAAAACGAAGACAGTTCAGAGCCTTCAATAATATCACCCTGTACTGTCTCCGGCATTTGTACCCGGGGCACGAAATATTCAAATTCACCTCTTGCAAGACGTTTAATATAGTCCTTCAAATTTCTGCCTCCAAAGAAAGTCTATAACAGTTTTATTCCGATACTGTCAGTTTCTCGCATACTCCCAAATCTTCCGGCTCACCGCCTTTTTTGTCCGCACGGAAAAGATTTCCCTTTAATATATAAAACACACTGTCTCCATCAGCAGCAGCTCCCGTAAGTCCTGTCTTTGATCCCGTATCCGCCAGCCGAAAAGCAGTCGATCCGAAATCCTTACCATAACATATATCTTGGCCGGATATACACATATACCCGCCGTCATTCTCTACATTTACAAGGGTTCCCTGTTCCAAACCATCCATAAGTTTTACCGTACCGGATGTCCCCGCAGACATAAGCTCACCCACACGGTTTGTAAAAAGCAACACCCCTAAGTGATCATCCCACAGGAAATTGTCATCCGCCACAGTTTCTCCCAACGCCTCAAAAGGCTTAAGTCCGTTATCTGCGACAATTGCTTTTGACACTACTCCTGCATCTGTCATATACACCAGCTTATTATCCCTGTCGTATGCAAATGCAGCCTTTTCTCCTCCGGATTCACCTGTATTTACTATCGTTTCTCCCGTAAAACTTCCTATTATCCACTCACTACGACAACGATAGCATATCAGATCCGCTCCGGCTTCTCCGTTTAAAACACCTGATTCTTTATGAAAACTGTCATTTTCTCCGGACTTTTCTCCCAAAAGCCCCTTCACCTCACGGGCGATGATCTTTTTGTTTTCAGGGTTTTCTATGCTTACCGAACTGAGCACCTCATCCTTGTCCAGGCATATGATCCTGTCCGAAGCGGGATAGATCAGAAATGATTCTACCGACTTACTTAGTGTTTTTACAACCTCCTGTGTGATCCCACAGATAAAGACACCTGTTTCTCCTGTATACCACTGGTCATTTAACACATCAGTACACGTAAATACCACCCTTCCGGAAGGACTTACATATCTAATGTCTACATTGGCACTGTTACTATACAGTTCTTTAACATGACCGTTTTTATCCCACATATAAAGGACATTTTCTCCTGTAGACGCATTGTATGCAGTATGGGCAAAATAAGTCCCGGTGTTGTCTGCAGCAGATGCCCCCAGTTGAAGATCTTTATTATCGATCAATACTGAGGGCAGGTTTTTGTCAAAGTGTTTCTTACCGTCTGACGAAAAGATGAGTTGTGCAGTATCTTTTGCTCCGCCGGCGTGACCCTTTTCTATATTTATTAGTCTGCCTTGAGAAATATAGCTTAAGCTGCCGTGAAAACTCCTGGGCAGATGGGTAAATGTCACTGCCGCCGCGATCCCGGCTCCCGCTATTACGGCAAGCACCGGCCATCTTCGCTTAAAGAATGAAAACAAGGGACTGTCAGTTTCCGTTTCTTTTTCCGGTTCATTCGGAGGAGCCTCAAATTCTTCCCTTCTCTTCAGATAGTCATCTGTTCTGTCAAATATCTCTAACTCATCACAATACGGACAGATATTCCCTTCATTGTTCCTACCGCATTTAGGACATATCATGTACTCTTTTCCTTAAAAAAATCAAAATGTAAACTTATCCTTGAAGTAATCTTTAAGATCTTCTATCTTAATGCGCTCCTGTTCCATGGAATCTCTGTCTCTGACAGTAACACAACCGTCCTCTTCAGAGTCAAAATCATAGGTCACGCAGAAAGGTGTTCCGATCTCATCCTGTCTTCTGTATCTCTTTCCGATATTGCCCCTGTCGTCAAACTCACAATTATACTCTTTGGAAAGCTCTGTAAATATTTCCTCAGCCTTTTCATTGAGCTTCTTAGAAAGCGGAAGCACGCCGATTTTTACCGGAGCAAGAGCCGGATGGAAATGCAATACCGTACGTACATCCCCTTCGCCTATCTCTTCTTCATCATAAGCAGCACAAAGGAATGCAAGCGTCACTCTGTCCGCACCAAGTGAGGGTTCTATAACATAAGGTACATATTTTTCATTGGTCTCATCGTCAAAATACTGAAGATCCTGTCCGCTTACCTCTATATGGCGATTAAGGTCATAATCTGTTCTGTCGGCTATACCCCAAAGTTCACCCCATCCGAAGGGGAAGAGGAACTCAAGGTCAGTTGTAGCTTTGCTGTAGAATGAGAGTTCAGCCTGATCATGATCTCTCGCTCTCATTTCTTCAGGCTTTATACCCAGATCCTGCAACCACTTTATACAGAACTCTCTCCAGTAGTTAAACCACTCCAGATCCGTGCCGGGTTTACAGAAAAACTCAAGTTCCATCTGCTCAAACTCTCTGGTCCTGAAGGTAAAGTTTCCGGGTGTGATCTCATTTCTGAAAGACTTACCTATCTGACCTATACCGAAAGGCACTTTCTTTCTGGAGGTACGCTGTACGTTTTTGAAATTCACAAAAATACCCTGTGCGGTTTCAGGACGAAGGTAAACTGTATTTTTTGCATCCTCCGTAACTCCCTGGAATGTTTTGAACATAAGATTAAACTGTCTTATCTCTGTAAAATCATGTGCACCGCATGAAGGGCAGGCTATACCCTTTTCTTTTATGAAGTTCTCCATTTCTTCATTTGACCATCCGTCCACGGATGATCCCAGCTCTATCTTATTGTCAAAGGCCCACTCTTCTATGATCTTATCAGCTCTGTGACGTTCGTGGCATTCCTTACAATCCATAAGAGGATCCGAAAAACCACCAAGATGACCGGATGCCTCCCATGTCTGGGGGTTCATAAGAATAGCACAATCCACGCCCACGTTATAAGGGCTTTCCTGTATAAACTTTCTCCACCATGCGGCTTTTACGTTGTTTTTAAGCTCTACGCCAAGATTGCCGTAATCCCAGGTATTTGCCAGACCGCCGTAAATCTCAGAACCGGGATAAACAAAACCTCTTGCCTTTGCAAGTGCCGTAATCTTTTCCATCGTCTTTGCTGAATTTTCCATAAGATATTATCTCCATCCGTTATTAATAATTTTCTTATTATTTTTATAAATAATAAGAGCAAATACAAATTTTTATATATTTTATAATATTAAACCTTTTTACGCTTATTTACAAGATTATTATACATTTTCATTTTTTTTCTTTTGTGTTATAGTATTTCAATGTGAAAAAAATGAAAAAACGATAAAGCAGAGAGGATATTTTTATGTTTGCACATATTTTTAATACAGGTGGTTTCGGACCGGTAACCATAATCGGTATCGCCTGTGTCTTTTTCGGCGTTTTCTTTGCTATGAGAAAGGGGCTTGGTTTTCTTCCGGGCGACGGCGGAACCGATATTACCGGTGGTGCCATCTCAAAAGGCAAACCTACCGGAGCCGGCATTATATTCATCATAGCCATGGATATTGCTGTTCTTTTATTTTCTAAAATACATCCCGAACTCTTTATATATCTAATTCTTGTAAGTGCAGAAATGATCACCGGATTTTTGGATGATAAAGCAACTGCCGAGTGGGGACGTAAGAAAAAAGGACTTTTTGACCTGGCAGTATGCATAGCCTTTGCCGTCACATATCTGTGCTTCAATCCAAACACCTTCCGGGTGGCTGTATCCGGTTATGTTGTAGAGTTTCCCGTATTTATTTATGCCCTGTTTATTATTGCTCTGGGATGGGCAAGTATAAATGTAACAAACTGCGCCGACGGCGTGGACGGCCTTACGGGTACTTTATCTCTCATTACCCTTACATCTATGCTGGCTATAATGAAAGGCTTTGACATAGATCCGGCTTTCCGCAACGCCATCGTGTTTTTACTCGTGGGTCTTTTGGTATATCTATTCTTTAATGCCCATCCGAGTAAACTAATGATGGGTGACGCAGGATCACGATCTGTAGGACTTTTCATTGCCATAGCAGCAGTAAAGATGAACCATCCTTTCCTTTACCTTCTCCTTGCCGTAGTTCTTATAATAGACGGAGGACTGGGACTTATAAAAATCGTGCTTATTAAAGCCACTAAAAATAAAAGCTTTATGCAGGGACTGCGCACTCCTGTACATGACCATTGCCGCAAGGTGCTTAACTGGTCTGACACCCAGGTTGTGATTCGCTTTGCAGCGTTCCAGGCAGTTATATGCTTCGGTGTGGTTCATTACCTGCTATAAACATACAGCCTCCCCTCAGGGTGAGGCTGTTTTATTACATAATAGTTTCACTTGCGCTTTTCTTATGTTCACATTATAATTAGGGAAGTATGTACAAATGATATTAGGAGAGAGATTATGGGAGAACTATTACGTCCGGATCCTGTTTTCTTTAACAGTGATTACAGCAAACAGAATTCTTTGCATGATGATGATACATTGGAAGACGCCATTTGTTTTGATGATAACTCCGTATTTCATGACAACTCAAAAAAACATGTAACATCTTGCAAAAAAAAGAAAAGAAGACATGATGCAAAAAAATCCGGATGCAACTCTTTTAACACTTATAACAATAAAACAAAAAAACTGACCCAAAAAGAACTTGACATAAAAAAGAAAAAAGAAAAGGCATACCGTATTATAAAGCGCGGCTTTGATATAGCTACTGCCGGCAGTGCCATAGCCGTAGGTTCCCCGGTATTCTTACTGATCACCCTTATGGTAAAGGCCTCTGACGGCGGACAGCCCATATACAGCCAGGAGCGTCTCGGAAAAGACGGAACTCATATCCGTATATATAAGTTCCGAAGCATGAGGGTGGACGCCGAAGATTTAAAAGATCTTCTTTCCCCCAAGCAAAGGGATCAGTTCTATAACGAATACAAAATAGACAATGACCCCAGAGTAACAAAAATAGGCCGTCTACTGCGCAAAACAAGTATCGATGAGCTTCCCCAGCTTTTCAATGTTTTAGATGGTGACATGACACTCATAGGCCCCCGGCCCATTGTTAATGGAGAGGTAAAACAGTACGGTAAGAAGGTGGAAAAGCTTTTAAGCGTAAAACCCGGTCTTACGGGATACTGGCAGGCCTATGCCAGAAATAAAGCCACTTACAAAAGCGGAGCACGACAGCGTATGGAGTTATTCTATGTGGATCACCGCAGTCTGACCTTTGATTTTAAGATTCTTCTTAAAACTGTAATTTCGGTTATTAACCAGGAAGGAGCCCAGTGATTTGCAGAAAAAAAAATGTGAAACACAGATCATAATAGCCTGTCACAAAAAGTGCAGGATCCCGCATGACAACGTATATCTTCCTCTTCATGTCGGAAGTGCCGGAAAAGAATCTATCGGCTTTACCCGTGATGATTCCGGAGATAATATAAGCGAAAAAAATCCGGTGTATTCGGAGCTCACGGGACTTTACTGGGCATGGAAAAATATGGACTGCGAGTATATAGGGCTTGCTCATTATCGAAGATTTTTTACTCTTCGTTCCAGAGCCTACCGCAGAGGCCGTCATCCTTTGGACTGTGTTCTTTCTTCCCGCCAGGTAAAGCACCTTTTATCGGGATACAAAATAATTCTTCCAAAAAAAAGGGATTATTACATAGAAAATCTTTACAGTCACTATGCCCACACCTTTGACGGCTCTCATCTTAAGATCGCCGGTCAGGTCATTTCGGAAATATGCCCTGAATACAAGGATGCTTTTAATATCGTGATGGGTATGACCTCAGGATATATGTTCAATATGTTCATAATGAGCAAACCATTATGTAACGAGTACTGCAGTTGGCTCTTTCCTATTCTTTTCGAACTGGAAAAACGCATTGACACCTCCGTCCTTACTGATTTTGAAAAACGTTTTGCCGGTCGTGTCAGCGAACGTCTTTTTAATGTATGGCTTATTCATCACATAAAAAAAGGTATCATTAAAAGTAAAGACATAAAAGAAATCCCCTGGTTCTACATAGGCCGGGTTGACTGGAAGAAGAAAATAACTTCTTTCGTCGGAGCCAAGTTTTTTGATAAAAAATACAAAGAAAGCTTTTGATTTATAATTAATCACGCGAAAAGGTATTATGTTTCTCAGAAAAATAAAGCCGGACAACTCAATATTTGAAACTGTCTTTCTGATCATTTACTCGATCATTATTTTCATGAATATAATGTCCTCTTCCCAGGTTTCACAACTGCCTTCATGGGGACGCGCCAACACCATTGTTATGGGACTGTCCATGGCTACCCTCATAATTTTCTTTTTTTTGTTCGGACAAGTCGATAAACGGACATTTATACTAGCTGTCATTATGGCTTTAGTTTGTCTGGCAGTCCGGCAACAAAGCGACCAAGGAAAGAACATTATATTTTTTATTGCTGTCAGTTTCTTCGGGATTTATACAGACAGACGAAGGGTGGTCAGACAATATATAATAGTAGCCTCTGCCACTATAGCCCTTATAGTCATACTCTACTATTCAGGAGCTTTTTACACGGATTTTATCGGTCGTAATGATGAAAATGTAACAAGAGTCTTTCTGGGGTTTAACTATACTAACTTTGCACCTACATACCTGTTTTACATTACCCTTTCTTATTTTTTCATAAAAAAGAAGCCGATAAATCTTTTGGAAACAGGTATTATAGTCGGTCTTGACATTTTGCTTTACAGACTCACTGATACCCAGGCCGTGTTTTTTGAAGTCCTGGCATTTGTCGGGGTGTTATGGCTTATTCGTATATTCCCGGGAGTATTTAAACTCCGAATATTCAGATTTATAGCTGTTGCTGCTATGCCCTTCTTTGCCATAGCAATCTTTATACTTACAAAGATCTATACGCCTGGTTCCACCTTTTTGTCTAACCTGAACAGACTACTTACCGGACGTCTGGATCTGGGTCAACAGGCTCTTGAGAAGTACAAAATCGGACTTTTCGGCACCCCTACCCAATGGGAGACATCTATAGCATCACGAGCTGACGGGACATATTTTTATGTAGACTCCTCATTTCTGAATATTGCCCTGACATTTGGTATCATAATGCTTTTATTTGTGCTCATAGGATATATGATCCTGGCTGCAAGAAAACACAGACAAAGAGCACTCATGGCCTGTGCTGCCATTGTTTTCCTCGCTATTCACGCATTTGCGGGAGAAAGACTTTTCGAATTAGGATTTAATCCTACCATCATTTATCTTGGAGCCTCATTTATACCATTACACCACCTGACCGCTATAGGTCATTCAGGAGATTTTATTATGGAACATAAAGAAAAAAACGAACGTCAGATAAGTCTGAAAACTCTTTTCCTGCGTGTTATACGTCACTGGAAGCTTATTTTGATCGTATCTGCAATAATCGGTGCCGGCGCTGCGGGACTTAAGATGGTCTCCGGTTACGGAAGCCTTTCCGATTCTGAAAATGCAGTTGCAGCCCAGGAAAAATATGATAAAGAACTGGCAGATTACAAAAACAATCAAAAAACATACAAAGACACGATCAGCACCATGAAAGATACCATGCAATCTAAGTTGGATTATCTTTCCAACTCTATACTTATACAGCTGGATCCCAATAAAGTATCTTATGCATACAATGATTACTTTATTACATCAGATGATTTTGCAGGAAACGCTTCATCAAAGGATACTGATCATGTGGGCGGTCAGATCCTGGATGCCTATGCTTCCTATCTTACCAATGAAATAGACTGGGAACCTCTTGCAAAAGAGATGGACACCGAGCCCCAGTATCTGATGGAGCTCGCCGGTGTAGGTAAGGATTATGCTACAGGTCGTCTTACTCTTTCCGCAAAGCACAATAATCCGGAGGATGCGGCACGGGTTCTTGATTACATAGTAGATCATGCCAATGACTATGAAGATTCATTAAAGAAAGAATTTGGCGGATTTACTGTTATAAAAAGGACTCCCGTTGAGAGCGAGATCATGGATTCTTCTCTTCAGAACCTTATAAACAATAAGGCCACTGAACTTAAGAACCTGGAAAACTCTTTAAAACAGCTTGAGCAGTCTTATAATAAACTCGAGCCCCCTGCTGTTCCTTCTTCTCTCGGTAAATCCGCAGCCGCAAAAAATGCCATAACATTCGGTGCCAAGATTTTTGGGATCTCTCTGGCAGCCATGGCTGTTCTTCTGGCTCTTATTATACTTATAAGCCGCAGGGTTCTTTCTGCCGACGAGTTGAACAAAACCTTTAATTTTAGAGAAATAGCCATATTCAGATCAAAGGATGATACCGGAAATAATTCAGCGTCCAAGTATGACATTATATCCGAATGCCTGAGACACTATTCAGGCGGCGCCAAAAATATTCTTCTTGTGGGAAGCGCACCCAAAAAGAATGTAAATAAGCTGCTTTCCGAGCTTGCCAAACGTCTTAAAGATACATCTGTTGATTATGTGGAAAATGTGGATGACAACAGGGAAAGCATAGAAAAGCTTAAAGCTGCGGACGCAGTTGTGTTTGTTGAAAAGATAGGTAGATCAGGCTACAGACATATTGAAGATAACTTCGACCGTGTAATAAACTGGGATAAACCTATTGCAGGAAGTATTGTCTATTGATCTGCCGGTGTTTAATAATTCCCCCGTATTGCCTGATACGGGGATTTTTAATTTATATGACTTTTTCACAAATATATGATAGAATGACTACTTAATGTACAAATAAACGGAGAAATCTGGAAAATGCCAAAGATACATTCAGTTAAATATAATTTTCTGATGAATTTTATACTTACGGCTTCGGGCTTTATCTTCCCCCTCATTACATTCCCTTATATTTCAAGGGTTCTGACAGAGGTAGGAAACGGTCGTGTTTCATTTGCAGCAGCCTATGCCAACTACTTTCTTATGGTAGCACAACTGGGTATACCTACCTATGGCATACGGGCGTGCGCAAGAGTCCGGGACAATAAGGAACAGCTTTCCAGGACTTATCAGGAGCTGATGCTCATAAATCTTATCACCACATCTATTGTGACTGCATCATATCTGATTTCCCTGGCCATCATCCCGGCGCTGTATGAAGACAGGACTATGTTCCTGATAAATTCCATTACTTTCTTTTTGCAGTTCCTGGGATCAAACTGGCTCTTTCAGGCTATGGAGCAGTATGATTACATCACCATACGAAGTATAGTATTTAAGATTATTTCCATAGTATTGATGTTTGTGCTGGTACACAGTATAGACGATGCTGTTGTTTACTGTGCTATCACTGTCTTGGCAGCCGTTGGATCAAATATTCTGAATTTTATCCACGCCCGGCGGTTCGTTTCTTTCAGGAAAACCGGAGCATATGATCTAAAGCAGCATATGAAGCCAATAATGATCCTTTTTGCACAGAGTCTTGCTATATCCATATATACCAATCTGGATACTATTATGCTGGGATTTATGAAGACCAAGGCCGATGTGGGATATTATACGGCTGCTACCAGACTCAAACTGATACTGGCCAGCCTGGTAACTTCTCTGGGGCAGGTGCTGCTGCCCCGTATGTCATACTTTGTAAAGAAGAAAATGAAAGCCGAGTTTGCAAGGATCATGGTTAAGGCTCTGAATTTTGCCCTGTTTATATCCATCCCTCTGGCTTTGTTTTTTGCTATCTCAGCCGGAGATTGTCTGCAGGTTATTGCCGGTGACCGGTATATTCCCGCGACTATGACTATGACATTTTTGTCTCTGACTATTATTCCCATAGGTATTACCAATATTTTAGGAATACAGGTGCTTACGCCCCTGGAGCGGGAACGTGACGTTATGATTTCCGTTATAGCCGGAGCAGTTACCGACCTGGTTCTGAATTTTATTTTTATACCTATGTATGCTTCTACCGGTGCGGCTTTTGCCACTCTTATAGCCGAGGTGGTGGTACTGGCTCTGCAAATGTATTTTGCCCGCAATATTACCAATCCTGTGAGGAAAAAGATATATGTGGCTAAATATGCCTGTATTGGACTGGCAGCTGCGGTTCCTACTTTCCTTTTGAATCTGCTGCCTATACCTTTCCCTTTGCTCAGTCTGATTTTGTGTTTTGTGGTGTTTGTTGGTATTTATGTAGGATTGCTGCATCTGGTCAAGGACAGTATGCTTACGGAGTCTATCGGCGGCCTTAAACGAAAGATCGCAGCAAAACGCGGAAAACTGCCCCCGTCTGATAAAGGCGACGATGATGAATGATAAAGGGGTTTTCAGATATTTTACGTAAAGATTATGCCTGACAAGGAATATACACTTACAATTGGTAGATTCCCTGAAAGCCATGTTTTTTGGCACATCTTAGGTTGTTAGATAAAGGCTTAATCTGAAAACTGCAATTGGTTTTTAGGTAATCATCACAAAAAACCTGATGATCACGATCCGTGATCATCAGGTTTTTTATGTCTATTGAAAAACAATATGACACTGACATATGCTTTTATAGTCTCAGTTCTGCCCTTTCTATAGCTTTTGCAAAGAAGCATCCTTCCTTCACAGCCCTGGAAAACGGTTTTATATTTTCCTGCATCTGCTTGTACTCCTTGTCACTTATCTGCTTTATTTTTTCTTCTATCTCATAAAGACTGTCTATTGTAAAGCCGACCTCATATTTTTTTACAAATCCGGCCAGTGCCGCTTCTGACCAAATGATCACAGGCATACCTGCCGCAAGATACAGGGAAAATTTCAGGGGATTGTCTATCCTGAGATACTCACCCCAGTTACCCCCGCAATTTCCCAAAGAATTACCATCCCAAACCAGACCGAAACTCCCTTCCAGCATACCGGGCATATGGGATGCCGGAAAATTGCCTTTGAATTCATAATCAAGAGAGATTATCTTCTTTTCATACACACCGGTTCCGTAAATATTAAATCTGACATCGGGTTTTTCTTCATCGGCATATATAAATGACATTTTCTTTGATTCGTCCGTATCAAAATTGCCCGTGATCACTACAGGTGCATTTTTTTCCATGACGGGGGTGTGATCTGTTTCTTCCGTCAGATAATCAAACATACGTAAATTTATTATCTTTTTTTCATCATATCCCGACGCCAGAAGTAATCTTCTCATCCTGGAATTCTGCACTATAATCTGGTTAAAAAATGAAAGTGAGTGGGTATCCTCAAAATGATACCAGTTTTTTATGAGTTTTCCCTCTTCAGAGTCTCTGTAAGAGTCCAGATCATGTATTATACATATAAGATACACTCTTCTCATCTTAAGCCATAATAGCACATTCATGAACAATGTCCAGTTTAACGGAGGATACTGGATAAACACTATATCTCCTGCCCTGGTACATTTCAACTTATCTATCCAGATTTTGAAATTCTGTGCGGTAGAAATAGTCTGCTTTGTTTTTTCCACTACACATGATGATGAAGGATGATCGGTCTCATAATGCTGTGACGGTACATGTATAGGCTTATATCCTCTCTCCACCAAAACGCTTCGTATATCCTGCCTGCATTTTAAAACCGTATTGAATTCATCTATATCCGGTGTCTTTTCATAAACGAAATACTTCATCTGTCTTGCCCTCCGGCTTCATTTTCGTCCTTTCTTTTTCCTTTACCATCTTTTCACGTATCTCATCCACGCCCTCCTTATCGGTGAGCTCCATAATCCTGATGGCATAATACAAGGCTTTGTCTGTTTTTCTCACACGTATCTTTCCGGCTATATAACCATGTTTTAAACATGTAAATGCCGCATTGTAGTTTTTTCCGTTGTCACAAAACCACCTTACACGTCTTTTAAGAGTACATCCGCACAAAAAACACTTACCTTCTCTTAACGCATAGGCAGAGGCAGCTGTCTCTCTTCTTTTGTAGCCTCTGGTAATATACGTCTCCGTATCTCTTGTAACTATACGTATCTCCTGCGACTCCTTTTCCGGTATACGAAATGTATCTACACTGAAATCAGTTTTAAAACGTTCTCTATCCAGATGCTGCGCCACAAGGGCAGTGTAATGAGCATCATTTATAGCTCTGTGAAATGAACTTCCCTTGGGCAGTCCAAGCATATCCACTGCATTTGAAAGAGATGGATTTTTCTTTCCACAGGGATGACAGGCGCTAAAAATCTTTTGAAGATCAATGTATAAAAAGGGAAAAGGAAAGGGTATATCCATACCGTGAAATCTCATATTACGTTGGATCTGTAAAAGATCCGCCTCTCCCCAGGTACAGAATATCACATCATCTCCGCACCATTTCAGAAAATCCGTAATTACTTCAATAAATCCTCTGCCTTTTAACAAGTCTCTCATGTTTATGGGAAGAAGTCTGGCTACGGCTTTGTGTAGTTTTAGATAAACTGCCGGCTTTATAACCCTGGAAAATGAGCTGATTATTTTACAGTCTTCATCCATTTTAACAGCGCCTATTTCTATAATCTCAAATGGAAGGGCGCCGTATTTGTTTTTTATCACTCTTCCTGTGGGACTTTGATTCCATTCAAGGTCTAATACGATGTAATTCATATTATTCCCTGTCTCTCATATAGGCTGCCGCATGTCTTGCGCAGCAGGCGAAAAGAATCATGATCATATTTCTCCTAACTGTGTTTAATAATTAGACCTATACCCTGTATTATATGAAAAAAACGTGATTTTTGCAATAATATATGTATGTTTTAAAGGATTGCAATACATAGTTTTCTGTTTTTTTTATCAACTTGACGCTTCATAATAAGACTTTTATAATACATGAGTTGATTATATATGTATTGAAAGGGACTTTGTTTTATGAAAAGAACAGCTCTTATAATGGCAGGGGGAAAAGGCGAAAGATTCTGGCCTGAAAGCCGGATTTCTCTTCCCAAACAGTTTCTCCACCTTACTGACGAAAAAAAAAGCATGATCCAGCTTACAGTTGAGCGAATTCACCCTCTCGTAGAATATGAGGATATTTTTATATCCACAGGTGAAATATACCGTGATCTGGTAAAAGAACATTTACCACAGATCCCGGGAGAAAACATTATCTGTGAGCCTGAAGGTAAAAATACAGCACCCTGCATCGGACTGGGTGCTGCTCACATTTACTCAAGATACGGCGGAGAAGATCCGGTAATGATAGTACTGCCCTCTGACCACCTGATCAAACAGACAGATGTTTTCATAAAGACATTAGATAAAGCATGTCATAATGCCTGCCTGGGAGACAATCTTGTTACACTGGGAATTACTCCTACATATGCAGAAACCGGATATGGCTATATACGTTTTGAAAATGATGCCGTAAACGATCATGATAGTGATATACCGGTGTATCCTGTCAGAGAATTTGTAGAAAAACCCGACAAAGTTACCGCTTTAAAATATCTTAATGACGGCAGATACCTTTGGAACAGTGGCATGTTTGTGTGGCGCATATCCACACTTCGCAAAGCCTTTGAAATCCATCTCCCGGACACATTTAAAAGCCTGGAAAAAATTCGCCACTCTATAGGAGATGATTCTTACAAAGAAACACTGACACATGAATTTTCCGAAATACTCTCGGAATCCATAGATTACGGTATTATGGAAAAATCCGAAAACATATTTATACTTCCGGGCAGATTCGGATGGGATGATGTGGGCTCCTGGCCCGCCATTGCCCGTGTAAATGAAACAGATGCCAAAGGCAATCTCACCCGTGGCAACACCGTACTTCTGGACTGCGATAACTGCATAGTAAAAGGCACTGACGAACGTCTCGTAGCAGCAATCGGCATGAAAGATACTATTGTAGTAGACACCAAAGATGTCGTACTTATTGCCCAAAAGGATAAATGCGCTGATATCAAAACCCTGTTAAAAACCCTCCGTGAAAACGACAAAGACAAGTGGCTATAACGCCGCATCATGAGTTCCACGCGTATGTATCACTGTATTTTCGACGTCAAGCGGCAGCGTGAAGAATTATCAAAAAACACGCCACCTCAAGCATTCTGTGCATGAATTGGCTATATTTTCGACATCAAGCGGCAGCGTGGAAAAAATATAGCACATTCATGCACAGAATATAACAAATACATTTTCAATAACCTGCACAAAAATCACCATATTCTCTACATCCGAAAGACAATATAGCAAAAACCCCGCGGCTAAACCGCGGGGTTTCTAAATATCTATCAAACTCAATCCGTAAAATTATCAAAATATCCCTGAACCAGCACCACCGGAGTCCCCTTATCTCCGGAACCGCTGGTAAGGTCACACAAAGATCCCAAAAGATCCGTTATCTGCCTGGGAGTCGTCCCCTGGGAAGCCATATTACCCACAAGATCTTTATCCTTTTCCTTAATCCTGTTTTTTATAGCCTCATTAAGCGCTGCACCTGACAAATGCATAAAATCATTATCTGCCAGATACTTAAGCTTAAGCTCATTAGGTGTCCCCTCAAGACCCGGCGTATACCCCGGAGAAACAACCGGATCTGCCAACTCCCATATCTTCCCCTGGGGATCCTTAAAAGCACCGTCACCGTAAACCATAACCTCTATATGCTTTCCGGTTCTCTCCAGCAGCTTATCCTGAATAACACCAACCAGTTTGGAACAATCCCTGGGGAAAAGCTTTATCTTATCCTCAGTAGACTTATTCGAACCCAAAAGTCCATATTTATCATTATAACCACTGCCATCTACCGGTGCGCTTAAAATATCATCCAGCGTACACACCCTGTCCGCACCATTCTTAATCAGAATATCCTTAGACTGAAATCTCTTGTGGATATCACAACAAAGAACATTCCCCGTATAATCAAGAATAGTCCTGACATTATTGGAAAAAACTATCTCAGCCTCGGCTCCGCATTCCTCTATAAGCTCTTTATAATATTCCACATAATCCACACCGGTGAATTCATGCTTCCTAAAGCCAAACTTATCACGATAATCTTTTTCAGTAAGAACCTCGTTGTAGGGATTTACTCCGGATTCATAGAAGACATCTTCCGGTATAAGAGCATTTCCCACCTCATCGGAAGGATAGCTTAGCATCAGCGTTATTTTTTCGGCCCCGCCTGCTATACCCTTTAAGCAAATAGCAAACCTGTTCCTGGAAAGAATAGGGAAAGTAACTCCAATATGACCTCCTCCCAGCTTCTCCTTTACATCTGCCGATATATTTTCCACCGTTGCATAATTCCCCTGGGATCTGGCAACCACAGATTCTGTAACCGCCACAACATCCCTGTCTCTGAGCTCGAAGCCGTCTGATTCAGATGCATTTATGACACTGTCCACCACTATGGAAGCAAGGTCATCACCTTCTCTGATAATCGGCGTCCGGATCCCTCTTGATATAGTTCCGACATTTCTTTCGCTCATTGTAGATGTCTCCTTATGTTATAAATCTTAAACTGCATTTTTTATTTTATTATATTATTTTACCACACGTACCTTAAGAACACCGTCAATACCCTTTAATTTCTCCACTATAGCATCATCCGCGGGGGCATCAATATCAAGGAGAGTATACGCACTGTTATCCTTAGACTTATTGGTCATATCGGAAATATTTACATTTGCATCTCCCATAGTAGCTGTGATCTTGCTGATCACATTGGGAACATTTTTGTGGAATACCGCGATACGTCCCTGGGACTGGCACTCACCCATATCACATGCAGGGAAATTTACTGAATTGCGGATATTTCCGTTTTCGATATAATCCCTGAGCTGTTCAACAGCCATAACCGCACAATTTTCCTCGGCCTCCATTGTAGATGCGCCAAGGTGAGGGAAACAAATAATATGATCCTTTCCTGCTACTGTCGGATTGGCAAAATCTGTTACATACTTAGCCACAGTACCCTCTTCAATAGCCTTAAGAAGCTCATCCTCATCCACAAGAACGTCACGTGAGCAGTTGATAATGATCACGCCGGGCTTCATTACGGAAAAAGCATCCTTACCAACCATACCCTTTGTGGAATCAAGAGCAGGCACATGAATAGTGATGTAATCACATTCTCTGTAAATGTCGTCCACATTGGGAGTATTCTTTACCTTTCTGGAAATATTCCAGGCCGCGCTGACTGAAAGATAAGGATCGTATCCCATAACATCCATTCCCAGTTCCACGCAGGCATTTGCAACAAGGCGTCCGATAGCACCAAGTCCGATAACACCAAGTTTTTTACCTTTCAGCTCCTGCCCTGCAAAAGCCTTCTTTGCCTTCTCAGCAGATTTTGCTATATCCTCATCGGATGCATTATCCTTTACCCACTGAGCTCCACCCATAAGATCTCTGGATGCAAGCAGCATACCTGCCAAGACCTGTTCCTTAACGGCGTTTGCATTTGCACCGGGTGTGTTAAATACAACTATACCTTCCTCCGCACATCTTTCCAAAGGAATGTTATTTACTCCGGCACCTGCTCTTGCAATGGCAAGAAGTTCCTCACCAAACTCCATATCATGCATCTTGGCGCTTCTCACCAAAACAGCCTGTGCTTCCTCAAATGAAGCCTCTTTATTGTAATTGTCAGGAAGTCTGGAAAGTCCTGATTCTGAAATATTATTAAGACAATGTATATTAATCATAGTTTTTCTCCGTATATATAATTGTTATGAGTTCGCTTTTTCGAAAGCATCCATAAAATCCACCAACTTCTGTACGCCTTCAACAGGCATAGCATTGTAAATGGACGCACGCATGCCTCCTACGCTTCTGTGACCTTTAAGATTTATAAAGCCTGCATCTTTTGCCTCTGCGATAAACTTTGCATTAAGCTCGTCATCTCCCGTTACAAAAGGAACATTCATAAGAGATCTGGCCTCAGGTACTACTGTTCCCTTGAAAAGCTTGCTGGCATCAAGGAAATCATACAGTATTGCTGCCTTCTTTTCGTTATGAGCCTTCATGGCCTCAAGTCCGCCCATATTCTTGATCCACTTAAACACCTTACCGCACATATAGATATTGTAGCAGGGGGGTGTGTTGTAAAGAGAATCAGCATCAGCATGAGTCTTATACTGAAGCATGGTAGGCACTCCGGGAAGTGCCTCTTCAGGGATCATATCCTCTCTTATGGCACAGATAGTCACACCTGCAGGTCCGATGTTTTTCTGTGCGCCTCCGTAGAACATAGCATACTTTTCCACATCCATAGGCTCGGAAAGGAAGCAGGATGAAACATCGGAAATAAGCTCATGTCCCTTTGTATTGGGAAGTTCTTTGAACTTAGTCCCGTAGATAGTGTTATTTTCACAAATGTATACATAATCCGCATCCTCGGGAATATCCAGATCCGAGCAGTCAGGTATATATGAAAACGTCTTATCCTCAGAAGATGCAACGGATACTGCCTCACCGAAAAGAGCTGCCTCTTTGTATGCCTTTTTAGCCCACTGACCGGTTACGATATAAGCGGCCTTTTTATTTTTCATAAAGTTCATGGGAATCATGGCAAACTGTGTAGACGCTCCGCCCTGAAGGAAAAGCACCTTATAGTTATCGGGAAGCCCCAGAAGCTCTCTGAAGTCTGCCTCTGCCTCTTTGATGATCGCATCGTACTCCTTGGAACGGTGGCTCATCTCCATAACAGATTCGCCTGTTCCCTTGTAATCCAGCATCTCTGTTGCCGCCTCTTTGAGCACATCCTCCGGCAGTACTGCAGGACCCGCACTGAAATTATACACTCTTGACATGTTTATCCTCCTAATCGTCAGTCATCACTTCGTCTTTTTTTTTAAATCATTTGCGTCAAACGCCTCGGAAATATTCCCTCCGGGAGAAACCATCGGGAACACCTTATCATCCTTGTCTATCATACATTCTATCACAGAAGGTCCCTTTTGTTTAAGGGCTTTTTTAAATGCTTTCTCAAACTCTTCTATGCTTTCGGCACGAAATGCAGCGGCGCCCAATCCTTCTGATACTTTAACAAAATCTACCTTATCCGTCAAAGTGGTATTGGAAAATCTTTTGTCATAGAAAAGATCCTGCCACTGACGCACCATTCCCAACACATGGTTGTTTATAACAATCTCAATAACCGGTATATCATAACGGGAAGCTGTAGCCAGCTCATGTAAATTCATACGGAAGCATCCGTCCCCCGCAATATTTACAACACATTTTTCCGGTCTGCCTACTTTTGCACCTATGGCAGCTCCAAGACCAAAGCCCATGGTTCCCAGTCCTCCGGAAGTAATAAATGATCTGGGCTTTGAAAACTTATAATGCTGTGCCGCCCACATCTGATGTTGACCGACATCCGTTGTAATGATCGCATCTCCTTCTGTAAGCTCATAGAGTTTCTCTATAATCAGGGGCCCATTGAGTCTTGTTTCATTTACCTTGGTGGCATACTTTTTCTTAGCGTCATTTATTTCCTTAAGCCACTCCTTATGCTCCTGTTTTTCCAGTTTTGCATTAATACGTTTAAGGATTTCTTTTGCATCACCTATAACACTGGCATTGGCCTTAATATTTTTATTTATCTCCGCCGGATCTATATCTATATGTACAATCTTTGCATTTTTAGCAAAAGATCTGGTGTTTCCCGTATCTCTGTCGGAAAATCTGGCACCGATAACTATAAGAAGATCACATTTGGACACACCGAAATTGGATGTCTTTGTTCCATGCATACCAAGCATACCGGTATAAAGCTTATGATTCTCATCGAATGCACCCTGTCCCATAAGGGAATCCGTAACCGGAGCATTCATTTTTTCTGCAAACTCCAGAAGTTCCTTATCCGCACCGGAAGCAATAACACCGCCACCTACAAATATGTAAGGCTTTTTAGACTTTCCGATATATTCTAAAACCTTGTCTATATCTTTATCGGATATGGTATCCGTCACCGGTTTTACCTTCTCAGGTTCCTTTGGCGTGTAAGCACATGTATTTGCCGTTACGTCTTTAGCCACATCGATAAGCACAGGACCCGGACGTCCGCTTGTAGCTATCTTAAATGCCCTTCTGACTGTATCCGCCAGCACCTTAATATCCTTGACGATAAAATTGTGCTTAGTGATAGGCATGGTCACTCCCGCTATGTCTATCTCCTGAAATGTGTCCTTGCCCAGCATAGGCACATTTACATTACATGTTATGGCAATGAGAGGAACAGAGTCCATATATGCCGTAGCAATACCTGTAACCAGATTGGTCGCTCCGGGTCCGGATGTAGCAAAGCATACTCCCGGTCTGCCTGTTGCTCTCGCATAGCCGTCTGCAGCATGGGAAGCACCCTGCTCATGTGACGTAAGTATATGTTCTATCTCGTCAGAATGCTTATAAATGGCATCGTAAAGATTCAGCGCCGTTCCACCCGGGTATCCGAATACGGTTTTTACGCCCTGCTCTTTTAAGCATTCTACGATTATCTCCGCACCGCTTATATTCATATTCTGACCTCCTTTTTTAAAGTAAATGTTTTATGCATCAACAGTATGATCCCTCCGCCATTCTGCATCTGAACATACTGTGTTTTCTCCTAAACCGATACTAAACAATGCCTGAATAGTCTTGTTTAGGAAATCGATCGGTATATATCGGAGTATTACTTCTTTATCTCAAGCACTGCTCCCCTGTTGCCTGAAGTAACCATGGATGCGTATCTTGCAAGATATCCCGTGGTCACTGAGGGTTCCTTGGGCTTCCAGTTCTTTCTTCTCTCCTCAAGCTCTTCATCTGAAACATCCAGATTTATGGAGAAATTCGGTATATCTATCTTTATGATATCGCCCTCCTGC
>CAMOUW010000014.1 GCA_946626755.1 uncultured Clostridia bacterium | reverse complement strand
GAAGATCTTCAGGCAGGCCGCCAACATTGTGGTGGGCTTTAACGCCGTCGCTTTCCAGTATGTCCGGATAAATGGTTCCCTGTGCCAGGAACTCTATCCCCTCCTGCTTGTTTGCTTCTTCGGCAAAAACTTCTATAAATTCGGCACCTATGATCTTGCGCTTATTTTCCGGCTCTGACACACCTTTAAGCTTATCCAGAAATCTCTCTGATGCATCAACATAAACGAGATTGGCATCCATCTCATCCCTGAACACGCGAACCACCTGCTCAGGCTCCCCTTTACGAAGCAGCCCGTGATTTACATGCACGCAGACAAGATTCTTTCCTATGGCCTTTACAAGAAGCGCTGCCACCACGGAGGAATCCACTCCGCCTGAAAGGGCCAGCAACACCTTTTTATCTCCCACCTGTTCTCTAACCTTTTTTATCTGATCTTCGATAAATGACTCTGCCTGCTCAGCACTGCTTATCCTCTCCATAGTCTCCGGCCGCATATTTTCTGACATAACACATCCTCCCGATAAATAAAATTTAAATCCGTCTGCCAAAAAACTCACAACAGTTTGCTATAAATATTTCCCGGCATCCTTTTAATATCATCATATGATTATACCCTATGAAAAAACACATGAAAAGAAGAAAATAAAGAAGCAGAAGATTTTATCTCCTGCTTCTTTATCTATATTAAAAACTATTTATAATTATCTGGCACTGTATTTGTACATTAGAAATGAATCAACCGGATTATTCTTCTGTTGTTTCTTCTGTTTCAGTTTCGCTTTCTTCAGTCTCTTTGCTGCTTGTGGTTTTCTTGCTGCTTCCGTCTTCAGACTCTTCCTCGAAGTAAGTAACCTCACCTGTCTCTATATCATACTTAGCACCTACGATCTTAAGCTTTCCGCTTTCTTCAAGCTCTTTGATTATAGAACTTTCTCTAAGTCTCTTGATCGTGTTGGCCACATTGAGATCCTCTGCAAGATCAGCTACCGCTTCTTCATCAGATTCTGTTTTCTTTGCTTCCTCTACTGAAGGAACAATTTCATGAACGATAGACTCTATATTTCCATGTGCATGTCCTTCAACTGCAGCTCCTACAGCTCCGCAGCTGGAGTGGCCCATAACAACAACAAGCTGTGAACCAAGATGATCTGCTGCGTACTCAACACTTCCCACTTCATATTCACCTACTACATTTCCTGCTGTTCTGATGGTGAAGAGCTCACCAAGATCAGCATTGAAAATGAGTTCGGGCGGTACTCTGGAATCAGAGCAGGTAATAACTATCGTATGAGGCTTCTGGCCGTTAACAAGCTCTTCTCTGAGGTCAGATGTCACATCCATATTGGCACTGCCTTTAAGATACTGGGCATTTCCTTCGTTGAGCTCTTCTGCAGCTGTAGCTGCGCCACCCATCTCGTCCGCATCAAGCTCAGTGCTTCCCTTTGCAAGAACAGGAGTCTTTACTGAAGAGGACTCGTTCTTTTCAGCAGTCGTCTCTGCCTCTGATGCTGCCGCCTCTGTAGCCTCTGTCTGTTTGGGCTCTGATGATGAACCGAAAAGACTGCATCCTGCAAGTCCTCCAGCTGCAACTGTACCTGCAAGTGCAAGCATGACCATTCTTGTCTTAAGTTTCATAATTCGCTCTCCTTTCACTGTTGAAAACTAAATAAAAACCAAAATGATAATTAAATATATTTAACTACATTTGTAGATGATAACAAAAATAAATACATATTTCCATATACACATGTCTAAAACCGCATTTTTTCACCGTTTTTTCGTTTATTGCGGTATTTATATCCTTTTTTCACAACTGTTACACCCATAAACTATACTGCAGGAATTGGTTACGTTGCAAAAAAACCGGAAATCCTCAAAAAAATGCGCTCCCGCGCATTTTCTCTCACTTTATATATTTATTTAACTCGTAGCCTTCTTCTATGAACTTCTTCTTGTATGCAGCCACGTCTTCCCTAAAGCCATCCATGGTATGACCGGAACCTGAATCCGTCCAGTAAGCAACCGGATCTCCGTGGTTGGAGGCTATGCCTCTTTCGTTTCCTTCGGAATGAGATATGACCACGCCGTCCTCCAAAGGATCCAGATCAAACTTTACACAAAGCTCGCCGAAAAGCTTTACCGCACTGTCATAGGCAGTATTTACATCCTTTATGACCTGATCCCTGTCTTCCACAACAAGCTTATAGTCATCAGTATAATGCTCCGCTGCAGACTCGCACATCTCTACGCCTATGTAGTTACTGTTGGCAGTAAGACCTGTAGAGCCGTAACCTGCATGCCACGCTTCCTGCTCCCAGGGAAGGGTATGGTATACCGTACCGTTGTTGGCATCTATAAATGCGTGGACACCTGCTTCCCAGTTGTTTTCTTCACCGAAATAATCCGCCTGCTTCTTGGCACTGGGCTGGGGCTGGGCGATAGAATGTATCATCAGACCCTCTACCTTTATCTTTCCGGTATATCCGTAATTGGGAGAGTTCTTCAGGATATATTCCTTAATAACAACTCTCTTATCCTCTTCCTCCGGCTCTGTTGCAACAGCCGCAGTGGTTTCTTCACCAACCGTCTCTGCAACCACACTGGTTTCGGGAAGTTCACTTCTGCCACCCTTTATGCCGGCATTTATGGCAATAGATATAACAGTAGTAGCGGCAATGACTCCCGTCAGCCCTACTATCATTTTCTTTCTCATTCTCTGTCTGTCCTCATAAGACATAACAACTCTCCTTGAAATACTTCAACCAATTCTTTAGTGAAATATTATACTCTAATTTAAATATTTTTTCAAATATTTCCCTGTGTATGACTCTTTTACTTTAACTATATCTTCCGGAATGCCGGCAGTCACTACAGTTCCTCCGCCATCTCCCCCTTCAGGACCCATATCTATAATATAATCTGCCGTTTTTATCACATCCAGGTTATGTTCGATAACAACCACTGTATTTCTCCCCGCCGTAAGCCTTTTCAAAATGTCCGTCAGCTTGTGCACATCTGCAAAGTGAAGCCCGGTTGTAGGCTCGTCCAGAATATATATTGTACGCCCTGTACTTTTTTTAGACAACTCTGAAGCCAGCTTCATCCTCTGCGCTTCTCCTCCGGAAAGTTCAGTGGAAGGCTGCCCCAGACGTATATATCCCAGCCCTACTTCCTTGATCGTCTCAATCCTTCGTTTCAGCGTGGGAATATTTTCAAAAAACTCCACCGCCTCATCCACTGTCATATCCAGTACGTCATAAATAGTCTTTCCTTTGTAACGCACCTCAAGGGTTTCTCTGTTGTATCTTTTTCCGCCGCACACTTCACAGGGCACATACACATCAGGCAGGAAATGCATTTCAATCTTTATGATCCCGTCTCCCGAGCAGGCTTCGCACCGCCCTCCTTTTACATTAAAACTGAAACGCCCTTTTTTATACCCTCTCTCTTTCGCATCAGATGTGGCAGCAAACAGATCACGTATAATATCAAAAACCCCCGTATATGTGGCGGGGTTGGATCTTGGCGTCCTGCCTATGGGTGCCTGGTCAATATCTATGATCTTGTCCAGTGCTTCGGCGCCTTCAATGCGATCATGATCTCCCGGTACAGTTACCGCCCGGTTCAGTTCTTTAGCCAGGCTCTTATAAAGTATCTCATTTATCAGAGAGCTTTTACCCGATCCCGACACTCCGGTCACACAGGTCATCACCCCCAGCGGGATCTTTACGTCTATGTTTTTCAGATTGTTTTCCCTTGCCCCCTTTATTGTCAGAAAACCGGAGGGCTCAACTCTCTTTTCCGGCACAGGGATCATCCTTTTACCGCTCAGATAATCTCCGGTCAGGGATCCTGCCGTCTTGCAAATATCTGACGCAGTCCCCTGAGCCACAACCTGCCCGCCGTTTTCTCCGGCTCCGGGTCCTATATCCACGATCCAGTCAGCCGCCCGCATTGTATCCTCGTCATGCTCCACTACGATAACGGAATTGCCGAGATCTCTTAAATGAGTAAGCGTCGCCAGAAGCTTGTCATTATCCCTCTGATGCAAACCTATGCTTGGCTCATCAAGAATATATGCCACTCCCACCAGGCCCGATCCTATCTGTGTAGCCAGTCTTATACGCTGAGCCTCTCCGCCTGAAAGGGTCCCTGTTGCTCTTGAAAGAGAAAGATAATTCAGTCCCACATCCAGAAGAAATTTAATCCTCGCTCTGATCTCCTTTAGTATCTCTCCGCCTATATCCATCTGTCTCTGCGTAAATGTGGCACTCTCCAGGAACACACTAAGCTTATCTATGGAAAGCTCTGTCATTTCATATATATTTTTTTCCGCCACCGTTACAGCCAGAGATGCCGGTTTAAGCCGCATTCCATTACAGGATGCACATGGTGTGATTCGCATGAAAGTCTCATACTGCTGCTTTGCAATATCCGAAGCAGTTTCCCTGTATTTCTGTTCCATATTTTTTATAAGTCCGTCAAAGGCTATATCGTAAACTCCCACTCCCCGCTGTCCTCTGTAATGAACTTTTACGGTCCTTCCCCCGGTTCCGTACAAAATAACCTTCTTTATTTTTGCCGGATATTCCCTAAAGGGCGTAGAAAGCTTAAATTCATATTCCTTTGCCAGCGCTTCCAGGATGGCTCCCGTAAAGCTGTCCTTTGATGCGGCCGACTGCCATCCGGGGGCCGCTATAGCCCCCTCGCTTATGCTCAATCCTTCATCCGGTATAAGAAGCTCCGGGGCAAATTCCATTTTAAATCCCAGTCCGAAGCAGTCGGGACAGGCACCGAACGGATTGTTAAATGAAAAGCTCCGGGGCTCTATCTCATCGATACTTATCCCGCAATCCGGACAGGAAAAGCTCTGGGAAAACCGGATGCGCTCATCCCCTGCAACCTCAGCTTCCATAAGTCCTTCTCCCAGCCTTAAAGCTGTCTCTACGGAATCAGTAAGGCGTTTGCCCATATCCGGTTTCACGGACAATCTGTCAACCACTATATCTATATTGTGCTTTTTATTTTTCTCGAGACTGATCTCATCCTCAAGCTCGTAAAGGATATCATCTATTATCACCCTGATAAAACCGCTTTTTTTTGCGCTTTCCAGTACCTTTTCATGGGTTCCTTTGCGTCCTCTTACCACCGGGGCAAGTATCTGTATTTTTGTCTTTTCCGGCAATCCGGATATGCGGTCCACCATCTGGTCTATAGTCTGCTTTTCCACTGTCTTTCCGCACTGCGGGCAATGCGGTGTACCTATCCTTGCATAGAGAAGCCTGAAATAATCATATATCTCCGTAACAGTTCCAACCGTAGATCTGGGATTTCTGTTTGTAGACTTTTGATCTATGGATATAGCCGGGGACAAACCCTCTATGGATTCCACCTTGGGTTTTTCCATCTGACCCAGAAACTGTCTGGCATAAGAAGACAGGGACTCCATATATCGTCTCTGCCCCTCGGCATAAATAGTATCAAAAGCCAGAGAACTTTTTCCCGAACCTGATATTCCGGTGAGCACCACAAGAGAGTCTCGCGGAATATCAACATCTATATTTTTCAGATTATGTTCTCCTGCTCCGCGGATACTGATATAGTTTTTAAACTGTCCTTTTTTCACATTACACCCCTTTCAAACGCCCTTATATCTCTACCGTATTTCCATCCATATACTCGTACTCATCCAGCAGATATGCATCTTCTCCCGTACTGTCATTGGCCCCCTTAGTAAAGTCCATATACAGAACCCTTCTTCTGATATCAGACGCATCAAACCTGAGGCTGCAACCGCCTCCCTCTCCTTCTTCCCTTGCAACAAGCCTGTTGGTATCTTTTTTTACAAAGCCGCCGCCATCATTTTTTCCGTAACATGTAAATGCCACCGTAGCATTTTCTATGTATACGTCTGAAAAATATTCGCCATCTTTCTCATAGGACTTCACCTCATTTCCATCCTTGTCGGCAATGACTATTTTTTTCAGATAAACTTTTGTACCCCTGGTATTTCTTTCAATCTCATCTACTCCTGCTACTCCGTATACCAGGTCACCCCCCATATAACCGATAAGGTAAATACCCTCATCGCCTTCTCTTATTGCCCTGCTTTCTCCGGTGTCACAATCGTAGACAGTAATCTCGGATGCGAGACCCGCACCACCGTAGTCCTGTGTTGCGTATGCATATTTTGAATTATCTTCCGAATGGCTGCTTATGTCATTTACGGCTTTTCTTGTCATGGTCTCAAGGGTATAATTTTTGATATTTATCTTCTTAAGCTGGGAATCCGTGGTAATATACAGTTCTCCATAATCGTTCAGATAACACTCATTTACCAGCTTTCTCATGCCTTCAAGATTTTTTGAAGCCTTGATAAACACTGCTTCTTTAAGTTTCTTGTCTTTTGTGTAATACCGGTATATTCCTATACCGCTCTCACCCTCATGTTTACCTGCGGGAAATGCACCGTAAACCGCGAAAGTTACATCACCGTCATCTGTCACTTCAAGTATTCTGATCCCATTTCGTCCTCTGACATTTTTGATCTTCCCTTCATCATTGACATCCACCAGCTCTGTTATGTCTGTTTTTACACCGTCATCTCCCTCAAAAGAGAAAAGACGTACAAAACCGCCTTTTTCAGTCCCGGTTCCGCTACATACCCGCCACAGATTTCCTCCGTTTACGAAACATATATACTGACCGGTTTCAGAGGACATGCACTGCACCTTTTCATCAGCCTGCAGCCCCATACAGAATCTCTCTTTTGTGATGCTCAAATCTCTTGCGTCAAGGGTCTCATAGGCTTTTCTTTCATAAGATGTAAGCTTTGGTCCGTATTCACCTTCTCTTGATGCCGTGCTCGTATCCTCTTCCCCTTCCTCTATTTGAGCACCTTCGCGTTCCAGAGTAAATGCCTCATTTACGATTACCCTCTCTTCCTTTTCTCCCGGTCCTTTATAGGTCACGGGGTAACTCTGGGTGAGAACCACCGTATCTTTGTCGGAATGGATAACGGAAGGCACGGGATTTTCCTGCATCTGCGCCGACATACCCTTCCACATAATAAGCGAAGTGGCACTGTTTATATCCGCATAAGCATAATTGGAAGATTCTGCAGAATCAGTAGCATATGTGGCCTTTGATATAAATTCGGTCTCATTTTCATTAAAAACTTTCCCGGTAAACTCATTTATATACCTGATCTCCCTATCTATCTGATCTCCCTGGTTATCTGCAATACGGGTATTATACAGGATACCTGCCGGCTGGTCTTTGAGATCCAGCTTTATCTGCATATTATAAATATGACCGGAATTTATAAGATCCTTAACTGTAATAACAGCTACTGTCTTTCCTCCGGCTTCGGATATCTCGGTCACCTGATTTTCCTCAACTAAAACACCGTTATCCGGATCTCTCACCTGAAAACTCAGCTTCTCTATATTGTCCGGAGTCACAGATATATATATTTTCTGCCTTCTGTCAGACGGGAGATAGGCATATGTATAGCCAATATCATCTTTTGAAAAATTTTTCGACGCATAGCCTGTAAGCCTGTTGTAAATAGTGTCATGCTCGGTCAGCATGTCTATATAAGGTATGCGGGACACTCCCCCCATTTGTATATTGGAATCGGTCTCAATGTTGGTTTCTTCTTTTTTATTTGCAACCAGAAGATTTCCCGCAATTATCGCTGCCGCAACAGCACCGCCCACTATCCCTAATACTAAATAAAGGGTCCTTTTAGGAAATCCCTTCCTTCTGTACTCCGTTTCCCTTTGAACCCTTTTTATCTTCTTATATGTTTTTTTATAACCCCTGCTCATTCTTCATCCTTTTTTTCATCCAGTGTTTCCGGAGGATCAGGCTGACCTGCGGGTCTTTGATTTTCACCCATACGTTCCTGAAGCTTTCTTTTTCTTCTCTTTCTGGCATAAGGCTCAAAATAAACTCCAAGCTGTATAGCCAGAACTCCTATAAGGACTGCCACAGGATCGCAAAAATCTGTGATAACCGCAAGTACAACAACACCGCTTATGCATGCTATTCTTATCAGCATAAACAAGATCATCTTTCCCGATGCTTTTCTTTTTGTTGTATTTACAGTAAGCGCCTTGCCAAGCACCATGGCATTTTGTATGGAACTCATCACGGCAAATCCCACTCCTATGGCAAAACCCAGGGAAACCGCCGGCTTATTTACGGGGAGAAAAAGCCATATGATCGCCTGTCCTATCCCCAGATATATAAACTCAAAAAAAACAAGTATCGGCACTACTTCATCAATACTTCTGAGCTTTTCTTTAATACTGTTAAAAAAATTCATCACAATTTCCTGCTGCTTCTACAATCCTATCTCTATCCTGCGCCCGGAGGCATTGTATTCATAGTACCTGACTCCTGCGGCATCCAGCATCCTCTTGGATGCTATCACCGCCGGTGTGTCGGCGTATTTGTCGCTTTCATATACGATCGTCTTCAACCCTGCCTGTATAATGGCCTTTGCACACTCATTGCACGGAAAAAGAGTAACGTACATCTTGGCGCCATCCAGACTGCCCCCGCGATAATTCAGTATGGCATTCAATTCGCTGTGAGCTGTATAAAGATACTTGTTTTCCAGAGGATCCCCTTCTCTTGACCAGGGAAACTCATCATCCGAACAACCGATAGGAAGTCCGTTATATCCCATGGAAAGTATCTTATTGTCCTCACTTACAATACAGGCCCCCACCTGGGTGTTTGGATCCTTCGATCTGAGGGCGGAAAGTCTGGCCACCCCCATAAAGTACTCATCCCATGTTATATAATCTTTTCTTTTTTCACTCATGGTTCTTCCCTGTACGAAAACGAAATCATCTGTATTCGGCGTCAATTTTCCTAATACGTCCTACATGACGTTTTTCCCCTGAAAACTCAGTCTTTAAGAAGGTTTCCGCTATCATGCATGCAAGCCCTTCTCCCGTCACTCTTGCACCAAGACATAAAACATTGGCATCATTGTGCTGTCTTGTGGCCTGTGCGCTGAATACATCTCCGCACAAAGCTGCTCTTATACCGCTCATTCTGTTGGCTGCCATGCTCATACCTATACCGGTTCCGCATATAAGTATGCCTTTTTCGCATTCTCCAGAAAGAACCGCATCACACAGTATGTATGCATATTCGGGATAATCGCAGGCCTCCATTGAAAAACAACCGTAATCCTCCACCTGCACCCCCGCTTTTTTCAAATACTCTGTCAATGCATTCTTAAGTTCAAAGCCGCCGTGATCACTGGCTATACCTATCATATCCGTCTCCTTTTTTCTTTATCTTACCGTATCCTGATATCCGTTCAATGCATCTGCCGCTTTAAAGACCATACCGTAGAGTACATCAAAACACTCCATGTATTCCTGCATACCTTTCCCGTAAGGATTGGGGATCTCCGCGTCTGCTTCACCCGCAAATTCACAAAGGCAGAATACATTTCTGGCTTCGGAAAACATTTTGTAAATCTTTTCCTTCTGAACCCTGTCCATGGTCAGCACCAGGGTTTCCGCATCAAAATCATCTGATGTCAGCTGCCTGGAGAATGTGCTCTGCAAATTCATCCCTCTTTCCTTGGCCGCTTCGATCGCCTTTGGGTTATATGGTTCGGAAAAAAGTACCACCATACCCCTCGACTCTATCATATACCCTCTGTCTCTGGTAAGGCTGCCCATAATAGCCGCCGCCATAGGACCTCTGGTCTTATCTTCATTACTTACAAAAATTATCTTCTTAAATGCATTCATACGTCAATTATATTATGCCCTGCCGCTTTAATCAACCGGTTCATCACAGCCAGGCCAATCCCTTTTTCTTCCACACCTTCGGCAAATATAACATCACAGCCTTTTCTGTCGCAGGTCCTCAACATATTGTACAAACCTGCTGCTGCTTCAGCTGCATCTTTTCCATAAGACAAAACGACATCGGCGCTGTAACTCCTGGCATGCTCATCGCAACACAAAACGGCACATTTCAGACTGCTTTCTTTTACATTTAACACTTCATTCTCTATAAAGGCACGAACCGCGTAAGCATCGCCCCTTACTATACTCAATGCCCCTTCCGGTGCATAGTGACGATACTTCATCCCGGGCGCACGTGGTACGCTTATATCTTGTTCCGGTCCTGTTTCCGGCGAGAGTATCTCTCTTTTAAGACAATCTCTTATCTGCTCTTTCGTCACTGCTCCGGGGCGCAATATAACCGGTACTTCAACAGTCATATCTATGACAGTAGACTCGATCCCCACATCCACAGTATCGTCTACTATGATCATATCAACCCTTCCGTCCAGATCCCGGATCACATGATCCCCTCTGGTAGGACTGGGTCTTCCGGAAATATTGGCACTGGGCGCAGCCACACAAAGCCCCGACAGCTCCAGCAGGCGATTAGCTACAGCGTGCCCGGGGCACCTGACTGCTACCGTATCCAGACCTCCGGTTATTATATCCGACACCCCATCGGCTTTTTTTAAAATAATCGTCAACGGTCCCGGCCAAAAGGTCTCCATTAGTTTTTTTGCATCCTCCGGTATCTCTCTTACCAACTGCTCCGGTATATCCGGTCCTGCTATATGAACTATAAGAGGATTATCCGAAGGTCTGCCTTTTGCCTCATATATTTTTTTGCATGCCTCTCTGTTAAATGCATCTGCCCCCAGACCGTAAACGGTCTCCGTTGGAAACACAACAAGTCCGCCATCTTTTAGGATTTTTGCCGCTTCTATGTATATTGTTTCGTCTGCTGCTTCCTCTCCTGTTATATACACATGCTTTGTCACCATGTACTTTCTCCCCGGGGACTCCGGGTCAAAATGCTGCCATCAGACTTATAATGCCTTATTTTCCGGCAACATACTCCTGCACCAATCCCCATATATCCGGTGTTTCGTAGCCTATTCTCCAGAATCCGGCTCCTGCCAGGTTCTTTTTCTTTGTTTCCTCAAGTCTCCATTTTATGGAGTCTGCATCTTCCATCCAAATACTGAAATTGTTTTTGTCCTTTGTATATGTGGCCAGATTTTGTCCCGATACAGGATCTGCTTCTACTTTTGCCTTGTTTTTTTCTACTGTTTCAGCTGCCACCTTCATGTCCACCGCTTCATTTGACACAACTTTTCCGCCGGCATCTGTTTCCCAGACCCTGGTATAGAATGGCATGGCATTTATAAGCCTTTCTGCCGGCACATGATTCAGTGCGGTATCAATATTGTTTACAAAAAACTCTTTAGATGCCACAGATCCGGCCTCTTCCGATCCGGCATAATGCTCATCGTAATTCATGATAACTATGTAATCCGCATACTGTGCCTGCTCCGTTATATCATAGAAGTCGTTATATCCCTGCGGCGGGTAATTGTCTATGGATAAAACAAGCTTATTCTTTCTGCACTCTACGGACAGTTCTCTTACAAACTGAAGGAAGTCGTTGCTGGACTCATTTTTGATGGTTTCGAAATCCACATTTATTCCGTCGTATTTCATGTATAAAGCATCTGAAATAAGTCTTTCAACCATGCGGTTCCTGAGCGCTTTTGAAGACAATAGTTCCTTAATATCCACCTCGCTGTTGAAATCATCTACCGCAGGCCACACCTTGTATCCTGCTTTGTGCATTTTTTCAACCAGCTCTGCCGATGAATAATCATTTATCGTACCTTTGTTGTCGGCAAAGGAGTACCATGTGGGAACTATTACATTCAGGCCTTTAACGTCTTTAGTATTTTCGTCATAGTTCTGGTTTGCCGTAGCATTGGTCACATGGAAGAATGACAGAGCTATGGGAGTATCCACGGAAATGTGGGTATAGCTGTCATCTTCTTTTTCTTCTGTCTTTTCCTGCTTCTTGTCTGTAAGGGCTTCTGTCTTTATGTAACCCGTGAATCCGTCCTCGGTGCGAACTTTCGTCCAATCCCCTTCATTTTCAAGAACTTTTACCTGCTCACCCTGAGCCACGTCAGTTATTATACTGCTTTTTATACCTGCATAGTATCTGGCTACAGTATCTTTTGCAGCGGTGGCAGACTCCCACTCTTTATCGGTATTTATCGCTACTCTGAAGGGATCTTTTCCGCTTCCGCATTTTACGCCGGAAAACTCTTCCACAAGCTCGGGATCCATATAGAATCTTTCTGTTTCTTTTATGAGAGCCGGTCTTTCACGGGTCACTTTTTCACCGTTGCAATTGGTATAATCGTTTGATCCGGGAGTAAACACCGCCGTTCCTACACCATTTGTATAGAGCACCCCGTCTGTTTCTTTATCAAGATAGAATTTGTCATTTAAGTCTCTGGCTACGTACTCCACGGGCAGATATCCCGTGTCATTAAAAATATGACACTTTACGTCAGCTATCTCACCATCCACTATGATTATCCCTTTGTCGGGTGACATGTTCTCCAATTTGAAATATTTGTCTGCGGAAAGTCTTTCTTTGCTTTCTATATAATATCTGTCAGTAAGGAGCCAGGCCACACCGACTCCTACGGCAAGTATCGCAAGCAATATGGCTATAACCTTTGCTTTCCCGCCTTTCTTTTTCTTTTTGTAATTATATTTTGCCATAATTCTCCAATCGTCTGAATGAGTTTTCTACATACTTTTTAGTATATCTAAAGAATTTTACAATACTTTGCGGGATTAAGCAACAAAACTTAAATGAAAACATGGTGAAAGAATATAAGGATGGTATTTTTTCCGCAAAGTCTTGCAATAATTTTTAAATCATGCTATATTTTCTCAACAGCCGTTTTGCAATCTGCACTTATGACGGTTTCTGATCATTTTCAGGCGCCTCAGCGCGCATCGGATTTTTTTCTTTTTTTTTTCTAAATTTCAATGTATACCTGTATTTATAGGATAGTCTGTAGTATGAATCGATAATTTTTCTTTTTTATTTTCTTTCTTGCATCAGATCCGCATTTTTATCAGCATTTTTATTTCAAAACGACTGAATTAAAAGATTATCACACAAAATCCGGGGCACTTTGTAACTATTGTTTTTTAAGCTTCCCTTTTTCGCTGTGTCCCGGATCCCCGTCTTGTTTTCATGACGGGGTTTTTATTTGCTAAAAAGTAGTATATATAATATACTTGTCGGGAAAAATGTTAATTTTCCGGAGGTTTTTATGCTTTTTGAAATTCTGGCTTCAAATCAAATACAATGTACTCTTTCCAGAGAGGAATTGAATGACCGGGGGATAGATATTTCCACCTGTACATATCGTGACCCGGCTGTTATAAAACTCTTGGAAGATCTTAAATCCGAAGCCGGCAAGTCCATAGATCCGGCTATAAAAACGCTGCCTCCCATAACTGAAGTTGTCCCTGCCTCTTCGGAGCTTATTGTTATCCTTACCTGGTCAGAGGGAAATATAGATCTGTTCAATCCCGAGTATTCTACATTTACTCCTGCTGCCGGAAAACAACGCGTTATCCCGGGAGACTCTAAAGGGTTGCCGGTCATGCTGCCTATTGATGAACTACAGGCCGGTGTCATGGCGGATATTATGACCGGCATGAGTACGGGCACGCTGGCTGACAGGCTAAAAAAATATTTAAACGAAGATTTTTTGCACCAGTTACTTGCAGCATTCAGCGAAAGCGGACTGGAGAACATTATCGCTTCCGTTTATGACGAAGAAGCGGGAAATGTGATCCGTGCGGATAGTCCTGCGACTTCTCCGAAGACTTCAAAGGAATCTGTTTCAGTAAGAAAAAGCACGCCGAAGAATCCCGGTAAAAATCCCGGCGGAATATGCCTGTCCCTATCCTTTAGTTCTCTGGATGATGTGGAGACCACTCTGAACCAAGCCGGACTTAAAGAATTTGCCGGCAGAAGCACTTTGTTTAAAACAAATGAAAACGGCTATGTTTTGATCCTTAGCTCTGAGGGACTAACGTCAGAAGCATTTGATGAAATTAAAAAAAGGCTGTCTCTTCTTCACGAAACCCGTGAGGAGTCTGCCTCTTTTCTGACTCATATGCTGGAGCATAACCGCCCTGTGATCGATCCGGATGCCGTAAAACATCTGACACGGTAAAGGTATTACTTACCACTCTTTTAGTCTATATTCCATGTATCTTTGACATTCAACCACACGGTGCACTTGATACAAGGATATAGACTTTTTTTATTCCTGTCTTCGCTGTCTGGCGGCTTCAAAGCAGAGTACTGACGTGGCTATGGCAGCATTTAGTGATTCTACTTTCCCTGACATGGGTATAAGGATTTTTTCATCCGCCATAGCTGACGTTTCCGGAGTGAGGCCGACCGCTTCATTTCCTATAAGAAATGCACAAGCTTTTTTATAATCCTGCTCCCAGCAGTTTTTTTCACCGCCAGGCATTGCGGCAAACAGCTTTATCCCTTTATTTTTCGCCAGTGACAACGTGGCTTGAAAGTCCTGTGTATAGGCGAAGGGCACTCTGTAAACTGAACCCATGGTGGACCGGACTGTTTTGGGATTGTAAATATCTGCCGTGCCTTTGCTCATTATAACCCCGGTCACTCCGGCTGCTTCAGACATTCTTACAATAGTTCCAAGGTTGCCCGGATCTCTTATATCTTCTAAAAAAAGGATAAACGGAGTCTGCTTTTCATCGTTTACTATGCCGTCGGCAGACAACATTCTTTTTTTTATAACCGCGAGTATGCCCTGGGGTGTCTCAGTATCACACATTTTTGCAAACACTCCGGAGCTTACTGTTTCAAGCCTGTTTTCGAATCTCTCCGCAAGTCCGGGATTTTCTTCATATACATCCCCGGTACAATAGACGCACTGGACCGCTTCTTCAGGTGCCTCCTGCACGATCTTCAGTCCTTCCGCAATAAAAAGACCGCTGTTATCTCTGGCTTTCTTTTTATCCCGGAGTTTCACTACTTCTTTTATTCTGCTATTGTCCGGTGATGTGATCATTTCTACCCCTTATACTAAAATCGTGCAAAACACGGTTAAATATACATTTACCACAGTTTTTACATGATCCGGCATTTTTAAAGCCGGCTATACCTTTACCTGACATCCGGCTTTACGACACCGGGCGGCGTAAAATCAACAGACATCTACCCTATACTTTCATCATAGGCTGCACGCCCGCCGCCTACGTACTTCGGTCTAGTGCGCGCACATACGAGATTGGCCTCCCCTATCGTCTTTGTCTGCGTTCTTACAGGTACCGCCACCGGTCTTAAGTGCATACCTATCAATGTATCCCCTATGTCCATGCCGAGAGCAGCTTTCCCTTCCAGACTCTCGACCGCCACCGGCTCCTCACATCCATTGTAAGCTGCCACACTGCATGATCCGCCGGCTTTAAGACGCGGAACCACATTTACAATAGTCAGACCATGAAGTTTTGCACAGCTCCTCTCCACTATCAGGGAACGGTTAAGGTGCTCACAACATTGTACAGCAAGAAAAAGTCCCGCTTTTTTTACCTCGTCCGCAAGAGATTCCCACACAGTGCGCCCCACATCTTCACTTGAGTATGTTCCTATCCTGTGACCTGTTATCTCGCTGGAGGAGCATCCCAAAACAAATATATCGCCCTGATCAAAATGTGCCTTTTCCAAAAGTTCCTTTGCGGCGGTTCTCACCTGCATGCCTATTTCTTCCAGATCCGCCTCTGTCTTTACGGCTATTCCTTCTGCCATAGTATCTGCCCCTTCCCTAAATACACACTAACTGTTACCGGAGTTTTCCCTTATCTGCAGTATCTGCCCTATGCCTTTTCACGTCTCAGGCACACATTTATAAAAGCCTGCCAAGAACCGTCACATCCAAATCCTCCTCAAAAAGAAACATCTCATATATTTGCTCCATATTGTCTTCCGAATATTCTACCTCTCTTGAAAAGGTTTCTGCATTTTCTATCCTGTGGGCAAAGGTAAATTTTTTCCTGTTTTCCTGCCAAAGAGCCGCGTCTGCCAATCGCATAAAAAGATAAAACACCGTAAGTAAACGCCCTTTTAGAGACGCATCTCCGTCATAAACCGTTTTTCCGAAATACCGGAATGTCAGATACCAGAGAAACGCCTCATACTCGTGGCTGCGTCCTTCTTTTTCCAGGTAATCATCAAACTCCTCCAGAACAACCTTTAACTTGTCTCCTGATAATCTGTCTAAAAACTTCCTTGTGCGAAACAGCATCTTTTCCAAATCTCTTCTCATATCAGGAAGTTCCTCAAAAACGCACATCACAGCCTCCAAACCTTCCTTAAAGAGTGCCGGTGAGATTTTTTTTGTGTCTGATGCATTTTCCGTATCCTTTAGCTTTCTGAGTTGCTCTACGGCAGATGCAAATGATACATCCCCGTCATTTATAAGATCCTGAAAACGATCACACATTTTCATGACCAGAACCAGGCGGGTGCCGAGTTTTATGTCATTTCTATAAAGCATTTCAAATATGATCCGGCGCACTTCAAATACCGCTTCTGCCAGTTCCCCGTCATATCCGCCGTCCTCGTACATCTCCTCGTGTATCTCTTCGACCGGCAACTCCGGTCTCTTCTTACCGGAAAAAATGAGCTTTGCTGATTCCTCGCAACCAAGACCTATACCTGTTTCTTTTATGTCTCCGAAATATTCACTGAATCGGGGAAACTGCCTGCAAACAAGAGACTGGTAATCCTCTCCTTTCTCTTTGTAAAGTCCGCAGAGTCCTTTTTCGTCCAGCCATACACATCCTGTTTTTTTCGTCTTAAAATAAGTATACCCGTCTTTTTTTCTGACACAACTCATCAGCTTTTTAGACTCCGTATCTTTTTTATAAAGCTCCAGGGTGTCAGCATCCACCTCAATATCCCAACTGCCGGCACAACAGTTTTTTCTGCATTTGTCCGCAGTACACCTAAAGGATTTGTAATAATCAGGTATTCTCAATCGCATAATCCGCTCAGCTTTCTCCATCGTTCATTCAGACCTTCTATTCTCTCAATCTCCTGCTTATCCGTAACCTCACGCCCCGACTTGACGTATACCACTTTTTTACCCTGCTCAAATGTATCTCCCAGGGATGTTATATCATATTTTTCAAGCATGGCCTTCAGATATCTGGCTGTTCCGTCACTTCCGTCTATAAGCCTGACTCCCGGCAAAATCGCCTTGAAGCTGTCAGAAAAAAAGGGAAAATGAGTGCACCCCAGCACGATAAAATCGTACATAGATGTATCCAGTCCGGAAAGCTTTTCCTTAAGATAAGGTACAACTATTTCCGGTTCAAACAATTCTTTTTCAGCCATCATGGCCAGTTCCGGCAAAGGAAGCTTATCCACTATGGAGTCTCTGTCATATTCCTCAATAAGTTTCTTAAGCTTCTCCCCCTCTATCGTCACCGGGGTAGCCGTAACCAATACCCTTTTGTCAGCCACGCTTGCGGCAATAGCAGGTTTAACCGCCGGCTCTATCCCTATAACAGGCAAAAAATCATACTTTTCTCTCAGAAAAGATACACCGGCACTGGTCGCTGAATTACAGGCAATTACCAGTGCTTTACACCCCTTTTCTATCATATAGCCTGCTGCTTCATCCACATATTTTACTATCTGCTCTCTGGTCTTGTCTCCATAAGGAACATTATCCACATCAGCGAAGTACATGAATTTTTCTTCCGGCAGCAGCTCAATGGCTCTGTTCAATACGCTCAGCCCCCCGAGTCCGGAGTCAAAAACACCTATACGACTGTTTCGATCCAATTGTTCTAACATCATCACACTATGTTCTCCAGGTTTTCGTTTCATCCTAAAATTAAATACACATATTTGCGTGTGAATCATAACATATAAGACCTCAAAATGCCACCCCCCTTGCATCCCGAAGGATTTTAACATATAATCGCGATGTAGTATTTAACTTGCAGCAGGGGTTTGCCGGTATGAGTCTGATCGCCGAGGTCTTCCGTCTGTTGAAGACTAACTGGAAAACTTTATTAATCTTCGAATTATTGCAGCGGATATTTACGGGGCTCGTTATTTTTCCCGCTTTCAGATCTGTCTTTTCAGGTATTCTGAAGGTGACGGGGATTGAATACCTGGCTCCGGGCAATTACCTGCAGTTTTTTTTGCATCCCCTGACTCTTCTTTTTATATTTGTACTGCTCTTTGCTATCGCATTTTATGCAGTTATAGACATTGGGGCTGTTATTTACATACTGGATCTTTCAAAACAAAAGATAACTGCCAGACTTATCCCGACATTTATTTTTTCCATTAAGAATGCTTTAAGAGTTTTTAAGCTGCGCAATCTCCTGCTGATGCCCATGCTTCTTTTCATGGTGATTTTTCTGAAGCCTGATATAGCAGCCGGCATTTCGGGTTCCATGGTGTTTCCCAAATTCCTTATGGAAAATGTAAATAACACCTGGTATATTGCGCTTCCCCTTTATACCTTCTTTTTCATTCTCACCGTAGGTATTCTTCACTGGATGTTTGCATTCCACTTCTTCACACTAGAGAAGAATGCCCTTGACGGCGCGCATAAAAAAAGTACGGCTCTGGGGGCTTCCCACCGGATAAAGGATATTTCCATAATGCTGGCAGTACATTTCCTGCTTGTACTATTACAGCTGGCACGAACTGCTCTCGGAAATATTATCATTGAGCTTTCCAGATTTATGTTAAACGGATTTCATCCGGCACTTTCATCTCTTTCGGCAGTGGCTCTTGTTTTACTGTTGGTGGCATTTATCACCATTCTTACGATGTCCATGCCTTTTGGTTATGCCGTGATCTCAGTGCTTTTCTACGCTCATAAAGAGTCCAGAGAGGAATCGGTACCCCACCTGAAGGCACGGGCTGTTCTTAACAGGCGTAAAGCCCCGTCAAGGCTGGTTGTGGCAGGATTGTTTGCAACTGCAGTTATCCTGTGTTCATATTACACTTACGGCGTAACCAGGGGCGTCTATACCAAACAGTATATAAGCGACCCTGCCATTGAGATAACGGCTCACAGAGGGGCTTCTTCAGATTATCCGGAAAATACCATGGCGGCTGTTGAAGGTGCTGTGTTACAGGGTGCCGACTGGGCTGAGATAGACGTGCAGCAAAGTGCAGACGGGCGTATTTTCCTTATGCACGATAAAAATTTTAAACGAACATGCGGTGTGGATAAGAACTCCTGGGAGGCTGACTATGATGAGATACGCACATATGATGCAGGAAGCTTTTTCAGTGAGGATTTTGCAGGTGAGAAGATCCCTCTTTTGGAGGATGTTATTGATTATGCCAAATATGCGGGGATGAAGCTGAATATTGAGCTTAAGCCAAATGAGCAAAGTATTGATATGGAGCGGCATGTGGCCGATATTATAAATGAAAAGGGTTTTAAAGATAACTGCGTAGTATCTTCTCTTAATTATACGGATTTAGAACGTATGAAGAAATGCGATCCCGATATTGAGACTATGTATATTTCTGTTACAGCCGTGAACGGTTTTGAGTATATGAAGGCGGCGGACAGTGTGTCCGTGGAGATTTCTTTCGCCAATCAGGATGTGATCAACCGCCTTCATGACCTGGGACATGAGGTGACTATCTGGACGGCGGATACCGGTTCGCAGATTAAGCATATGATCGATCTGGGGGCGGATAATGTGATTACGAATAATATTATTTTGGCCAGGGAACTTTCCACTTCGGGGCGGGTAAATAGCGTTCTGACAAGAAGTGCTGAAGCTTTGGTGAATTTCTTTATATAGTTTTTGAGTAAAATATTTTTTCGATTCTTTTAACTTGGACCCTATCCACTTGTATTCCGGGCACGCTACCGCTTAACGCCCGTCATACAAGCGGATAGGGTCTTTTTAACATCGACGATTCTGTAAACAGTTTTACCCGATATTTTTTTATTTCTTTTTTAGAATTTGTTTAGGCTTTAATTAGCACTCACCTGTTGACAGTGCTAATAATTTGTTATATTATACTGACAGAGGCAGAGATTATTTGATCTTGAACGATGATGCGATGATGTACGACGCTGGGGGGAACGTGTGACGGCGGCGCTGCCTCGTGATATTGATATAGATATTTACATATAAGGGGGATTTTTATTATGTTAGTACCAAGTATTTTTAATGACAGTTTTTTCGACGGATTTCCTTTTTTTGACAACAGGGCGATTCAGCCAAAGAAAGCTCCTGCACCCAGGATTTCACGCATGGCAAATGTGATGAAGACTGATGTGAAGGAGGTCGAGGGCGGATATGAGGTGAAGGTGGATCTGCCCGGATTTAAAAAAGAGGATATTGAGGTGGAATTGAAGGAAGGCTACCTTACTATCACAGCTGCAAAAAACGAGGAGAAGTCCGAAGGTGATGACAAGGATGGCAGATACATTTGCAGGGAGCGTTATGTGGGTACATGCTCCAGAAGCTTTTATGTAGGCGATGCCATCGGTCAGGACGACATAAAGGCAGGCTTTAACGAGGGTATCCTGACTCTCGATATTGCAAAAAAAGAAGAACCTAAGGTTGAAGAAAAGAAGCTCATAGATATTCACTAAAAATAGAGATAAGTTTTTTACAGATAAGTTTATATTGACTCAATGAAATATTAAAGATTTTCATAATGTTTTACCGACAAAAACCTGAATAATATAAAAGATTTCATTTTCATTTAAACGCAAAAACCCGGCGGCTCCAAAGGTGACGGAGCCGCCGGTTTTTTTTATTATAATGAGTTTATAGTGTTTTTGCAGATATCCCTAAACCGTATCTGTATCCCTAACAGCATCAATTTATCTTTTTTCTCCTCTTGAGAGCAATTCCAAGTCCTGCGGCAGCAGCTGCGGCAAGAACCGTATAAACAGCAACGGAAACATATCCGTTATCTCCCGTGGATGCGGCGGTTGTTGTTGTAGAAAAAGTATATCCCGGCGCTTTAGATGTCTGGTTTACGGCCACAACAGACTGTGTCACATTACGTGAGGATGCAGCTTTTGCTGCAGTAGCCTTAATACCTTTAACATTTCCTGAAGGCTGTCCCGAGGCAGCATCAACAGGATTTGTCCCGGGCGCAGGTACCGGTGTATTGTTTCCCGCAACCTTATCCATTAAAAATGTAAGCTCGACATTGCCGTCTTTTAAATCTGCCCCATTTATCACAAACCAGTCACCTGTCAGGATTTTGCCGTTTTTATCCGTAAGTACTGCCATGAGCCCATCTTTATCGGCGCCATCCGGTCTGGTTTTTACAAATCGTACAAACAAACCTTCTGAATAATCAGCATCTGAATCTTCCTCTGTATCACGTGGTCTGTACTCATCAAAACCACCGGTTTGACCGAGAGAAAAGATTTTTAATACATTTTTGGTATTGACCGTCAAGCCTTCATGCCCGAATTCGCCACCCACGATATACTGGTCATCCACATAAAACTCTGTGTGAACGGCGTCAACTATTTTTCCATCTTCATCCTTAAAGTTGAACTTAAAGAATATATCCTTGTGCTGAACTATATGACTCTCACAAAGCTTCTGTGCGGCTTCTGCTGCCGCCTTGGCCTCTTCATATGCTTTTTGCGCTGTTTCGAGGCGGGCTGCCGCTTTTTCAGAATTCTCCTTATCCGTTTCGTACATCGCCTGCTTTTCTTTGACAACAGCAGCCTTTTCCTCATATTCCTTCAGCGCAGCTTCATATGCAGCCTTTGCATCCTTTACGGACTGTGCGTCCTCGGCCTTTAACATGTTTGCCACATCAAGAGCCCGCTTCGCTTCATCGTAGGCGGTCCGTGCATCTGCTGCCGACTTCTTTGCCGAATCGTATACGCTATTTGCCTCATTTAAAGCAAGAACTGCGGCATCATATGCTTCCTGCTTCCCATCCACATCCATCAGCGCAGCCAACGCTTTGTCTGCAGCCTTGTCTGCTTCTGCGGCTGTGTCAAAGGCTGCTTTTTTGGCATTAAGATCATCACCGGCACCAGCAAGCGCTTTATCCGCTGTTTCTTTTGCCTGCTTTGCATTGCCGAGATTTTCAGATGCTTTTGTGAGTTCTGCCTGCGCCGAATCATTTGCCTGCTTTGCGCTTGCTAAAGCTTCATCGGCATCTTTAAGTTTCTTATTTGAATCAGCCTCTGCAGCTACTGCATCGTCGTAGGCTGCCTGCTTTGCAGTCTGGGTATCCTGAGCTGTTTTTAAAGCTGAATTGGCGGAATCAAGCGCCGCTTCGGCTTTTTCTAATGCTTCTTTCTTGTTCGCTTCGTCCGATTTGGCATCATCAAGTTTTTTTACTGCATCCGATACGGCTTTGTCCAGTTGCTCCCTTGCCTTATCAATCTTTTCTTTAAATTGTTTTATAAGAGAAGCATATTCATCAGCGGCTATTCCTTTAGGATCGTTTGAGAATGTTTGACCAAATACATGATATATTTGCCCGGCAAATTCTTCTCCAAAAACTGCGCCTGCTTCCTGCTGTCTCTGGGCAAATCCTGTTGACAGATAACTACTGTCAACAAGAATTTCATAATGCCCGGTCTTATAGTCTGTAGCTACTCTGGCAAGTTCAGGATGATTATAATAAAACTTTTCCATTGAGTACCAACCGGAATACGGTCCGCCTTTCACATTAGAATCCATTTTCTTTTTTGCTTCGTCATATCGATACGCAGTCAGATCCTCATCCATATCCCATGTTGCATTATAGCCAATATTCAGATTTTCGCCATTAAGCATATATGTTCTTGCATGATCAGAATGTAATTCCCCATCCTTAAAAGACCAGTTAAGCTGCATCTGGGCCGCTGCAATCAATTCACTTGAAACTAAAAGATTCGGGATAGCTCTGTTTTTTTCCTGAGCTTCGTATTGTCTTAGAGCATTTCCCTCTTTTATGTAATTTATTATGTTTATAAAATTATCCAGACTTGTGGAATCATCTTTTTTGCCCAGACTTGTTTCAGCGACCAATTCAGCTACTGTTGCTGTCTTCTCTCTTAATCCCAGAGAACCGCTTCCGCCATTTAATATATCAACAGCATTTCGTGCATCTTCTCTTACCGCCTCCGATACATCCTGATTTTCTGATAACCATTGAAAGTAAGCGCGAGTATTTTCATTTTTCTCTTTGTACTCTTCTAATGCTTTCTCTGCGGCTGACTTTTCATCTTCCGCCTGCTTTGTAGCCTGTTGCGCCGTCTTATATGACTTATCAGCCTCCTCCTTTGCCTTCTGCGCATCATTTGCAGCCGCGGTCTTTTCCGTCACATCCTTATCAGCCGCATCCTTCTCCTCTGCAGCCTTATTGAGTGCCTGCTCATTGGCATCCTGCGCGGTCTGTGCTGCGTCCTTAGCCTCCTGCGCGCTGTCCTGAGCAGCCTGCTTATCATCCACAGTTTTCTTCTTGGAGTCGTAATCCGCCTGCGCCGCGTCCAGCGCCGTCTTTTTGCTGTCCGCATCCGCTTTGGCATCATCTGCTGCTTTCTGTGCAGCATCCAGCTCCCCTGTCTTCTTATCCAGATCGGCCTGGGTTTTCTGGGCCTTCTTATACTCATCAGTATCTTCTATGGGAAGAGTGCCGTCCTTGTAGCCCTTTGCTGTATCCAACTGCTCCTTGGCTTCATCCGCTGCTTTCTTAGCCTCATTTGCAGCTGTTTCAGCCTGTCCCTCTGCCACATTTGCCTGCATAAGCGCGTCTGACTTTGCCTGCTCGTCAGACTTTGCCTGATCCTGCTGCGCTTTCACGGAAGCCTCTTCATCAGCAACAGCCTTGTCATAGGCAGCTTTTGAGGCATCTTTTTTTTCTTCAGCCTCTTTTTCCTCTTTCGCAGCAGCCTCTGCATACTGCTTTGAGTATGATTCCTCCCTTTCGGTAAAAGTTACACCTGTATGTGCAGCACCGAGCTCGCCTTCAGCTTCTTTTAACACCGCACCGGCATCACTGCACCCGCAGGCGCAGTCCTCTGCATGATTTCCCGGCTCGCATGAACAGTTCTCCTCAGCGTATGCCGGAGTCGCAGATATGATGATACCTGCTGCAAATGCTGCAGCCGAAGCCGCGCCTATACCCAATGCTCTTTTTGTTTTCTTCTTCATTTCATATCCTCCTTTTAGGAAAGTCATTGTAAAAATAATACTTCTTTTTGCATTTTTTGTAAATGTTCAATATAGCCTTCTAAACATTTTCTGTAACAGATAATAACACATAGGTTTTTACAAGAATCGAACATTGTTAAATAATCGCTAAATAATTATATGCCACATCAAAAAACTTTTTTAAGTGATTTAAATAATTTCCCCCAACTTTTCTAATCCGGCTTTTGCCAGTTCCGTCTCATTTATATCAATATTTTCCTGCTTCCATTTTTCCAAAAATGCTTTACCACTTTCGCTTCCAAGTGACTTCAGAACAACTTTTTCATATCCGTTAAGTATAACAGGAAAAGACTCCGCCTCATAATCATAGCGCAGCATATCCACATCCGCACTAATGTGCACATTTTCACAAGATGATGTTATGACAACACACTTATCCAATTCATCTCCCTTTTCGTCAGTAAAAAATATACACTCTTCAAAAAAAGGCACCTCGCGCAGAGCCACTATATCCCATACAATGCGCATATAAGATATTCCCGTCAACTCGCCAAGCCGCTGTACAGATACCAGTGACCGTCCGTCACCGGCATCGTTATCCGGCAAAAACAAACACGATAGCAAACTATTCATACGCTCCAACGCATCCTTTTTTTCCATTTATGCATCTCCCTTTCTTCTTTAATTTATTTACTGAAACTGTGTTCAATCCCCCCGTGATTCTGAAACAATCCTGTTCAGAGCCGCTTTCATTTGCTCCAGTTCCTCTAAAGTAAGCAACTCAAACATCGGTGCTTCGTCTTTTATAAGGTATATGTGCATATTGTTTTTTTTCTGAATAGCAGTTTCCTCAACATAGCCTTTTTCCACAAGCGTTTTAAGCTTTTTTCTAAAAAAAGTATCCGAAACATCTGCCCCGAAAAACTCACTTACGCCTTCTATAAGCTTCTTAAATGTCAGACCTCTTCCTTCTGCCTTCAAAACATACAGAACCATCCATTCCCATATGGTATTTTTAGTAATAGGCTCATACTCCAGCTGTAAGAGCTGTTCCGCCTCCGGCTCGCCCTGTGTACGAAGGCAAACATTTCCGTCTTTTTGTGCCACGATATCAAGACCCGTACATTCGCGGATCCTCTTCAAATCTGCACTAAGCGTAGCCTTAGATATATTATTTTCATTCCTGATGATGGCTGAGGCCACATTTCTTTTTTCCAGTAACATTTTGAGTATCCGAACTTCCCTTTCCTTCAGGTCCTCCGGTTTATACATAGGCGTGTCCCCTCCATTTCTCCTACTTTTTCTTTATTATTCCCTTCTTTTTTACTTTGGCATTATATCAAACGCGTTTTTGCTAAATCCGAACACCACCCTCCATTTGAGCGGTTGCCTATAATTTTTTTAAAACATTTATCACCTTCCCTCTGCCCCTATATTTAGTGTGATACAAATTTTGCATAATCCACTTTTTCAGTAGTTTTATCCCTGTGTTGCATTAAAATAATATCAGCTCTCCTTTTGAAAAAAACGAACACAGTGCCCTCCTCATTTTCGGACAAAAAAAAGAACATACCCCCTATCCGAATAAAACCGGTTATTTCTGTGATATGCTCCTTTATATCATTTCAACTATCGGCCGTATCAAATCTCTGATATGTCTCCAACCGTCTCACCGCCGACTGATACATCTCTTCAGCCAGCCACAACGGCTCTAACACCAACACGGATGCTCCGTACCGCCTCAGCCATTTTTTAAATGAATTACTGCCGCTGATGTCGTCCTCATAATACGCTATATTTTCATCCTCCTCATCATCATACAGCTTTCCGTATTTTCTATCCCGGGTGTCATTTTCTATCTTGGACCGTATGTTTTTTGTATCCTTGAAGATCTTTACTTTCACATGAAACACCTCTCCCTCTCCGCCTGAAGCATCGGCGCCCCATATATGATCCAGAAAATTCATTGCATCATCAGGAAGAGGCGGCATTTCCATGTCATACTCTGCCTTTAGATCACTCATTCTGTCCAGACGATAGAAACGCGGCTTCATTTCATCATTAAATGCAATACAGTATATTTTTTTATTATCAAGGGTTTCATATAACTTTCGCGCATTTAGGCACTTTATGTACTCTTCCCCTTCCTTCGAGTTGTAACGGAAAGATACAGGGTTATTGTTTTCTATGGCGTCACGTATGACGCCCTGATAATCCGTTACTTCCTCAGGCACAAAAAACACAGGATCCTTTATCCAAATATCATCGGAAAAATCAGATTTATGCAATACCTTGGCAAATAGATTTTTTTCAAAGGGTGTTAAAAACACAGGCATTTTACCTTCGTGAATATACTCGGAAAAACAATCATAATCGAACATGAACCTCACATTTACAGCGTCTTCTTCTCTTTTCCTGTCCGCCAGCAACATCTTAAACTCTTCATTTCCGATTTCAGCCTCGATAAATTCTTTTAAACAGTTCTCTCCTGACAGTATGCCTCTCAGATCCTTTTTTATAACAGCTTCAGGTATTTCTGTTAATTCGGAGATTTTACGTATTGTAAGTCCGGGCTCTTCATCCTCCCTGTATTTTGAAGATGACATGAGTGTAATCATTTCTGACAATCTTGTGTGCGGGTTTGTGTATTTTCCCATTTTTCATGCAGCTCCTTATATTTTTCTATCAGCTCTTCCGTTTTTTCCATAACAAGCTTTCTTTTTGATTCAGGCTTAATGATCACTGCTGATGCCCCCATGCTTCTGATATATGGCAGGAGATCATTTACACCTCTCATCTTATCCCTGTAAATTATCCACCCGTCATGATTATCTGCATCATCTCCATCAATCTTATGCTCACGCTTTGGATAGATCACATTTGCCGTATTACCCCGTGCAGTTTCCAATTCCTTTACAAAAAACCTGACATACGGAACATCCTGAAACAAAATCTCCACTTCACATTCTTCTTCCGCCGGCGCTGACCAGGATTCATCGCGCATCTTTGTAAACTTACTGCTTTCATAAATGGTATTTTTTTTCTTTCTCCCTGGTCTGAACTCCTCTATCTTGTCACACTTATCAAAACGCAGAAAAACCGTTTCCTCCTCCGACTCTCCCAAAAGATAGAGCGCATTTTTTTCAACACTAAACACCAGAAGACCTGTCATAAATCTTATGTCTTTCATTTCACCATTTACGTTATATCTGATAAGCAGTTCCCGTGTTTTAAAAGGCAGCTTCAGGAAATCTTCGATCTTCTTTTTCAGTCTTCCCGATATACGGGCTTTTTGTCCGAAGGTTCTGAAGGTCCTCCCATCAAACGAAGGAATATCCTGTACCACCCCGGAGATTTTTTTATTTAAGATCTCCATATCATCCGCAAGTTCTGTGGCAATCCCGCCATAAGCATATTTATCGCAAAATTCCCAAATATCGTCCTCGCTGAGAAGAGACAACACAGGTGCGCTTTCCGTAAGATGATAGTATTTTATGTTTGAAGGCGCTGCATGCCTGCCCTTTGAGCTTTGCTCAGCAGTTTCAGAAACCACGGTGCCGACATCATCCTTTCCATATGTGCAAATGTATCCCTGCTTTTCCAGGTTTCTCAGGCACGTTCTCAACATTGCTTCTGTTATTCCATAATCCCCGGCTGTGTTCTTAGGTTCCGATACTTCGAAACTTTCTTCACTGGATTTAGCTGGAGCTATATCAAGTTCTTCACATAATTTGTAAAAGCTGATGTACTGGTCATACCTCCGGCTCATAACCGACATTATGAGCCATTCCTCGGGAACATGTTTACAAAAACTGTCATATTCTTTTATATCGTCAAGACCGGCATTGCCGGCGCTTCTCTTAAGAGAATACCCCGACTTAGTATCTATGTCATAACCCTCAGCTTTAAGTTGTTTAATATCCTCACATATAGTAGTTTTTTTCACCGGAGAGATATCCGGATATTCTTTGAGACCCTCTATGATCCCGGTTGAGGAAATGCGTTTACCATCGGATAATATCTCTAAGATATGCTTATGCCGCCTGATGATTTCCTCTTCTTTACTCCCGTCTGCTATCTTTGCCATATTTATTCACCCTTAATTACACGTACTTATATCTTATATACGTATTTTATCACTAAATGTAAGGGTTGCATAATAATATTAATTAAGCTTTAAAAATCCCCCTCTGATTATTTCAGCTTGCATATGCGGTTCCGCTTTTGTAAAACAGTCCTTTTGTCAAATCTGCATCTTTTATTTTCAGTTTGTCTCCCGAAAAAACAAATGTCCACGTTGCGTAAGAATGGGCTCCCAAAGCACCGCCCTCTCCTATGCCTATATTCTCATCTCTTGCTATAAGATTTCCGTTTACATCATATAACTCTATATAATTTGCCCCGATATTATACACCGGTTTTCCAAAGCCGTTGTACACATACATCAAAGCATACAGCGCTCCGTCGTCACCATAGATTACATGTGCCGGACTCAGATTGACGCTATTTAACAACTCTACCGGCGTATCCGAATGATAATAGTTACTAACTTTGGCATTATAAGCCTCAACTTTCGCATTATACTCTTCTAATTTTCTTTTATACTCTTCGTTTCTTCTGCTTATTTCCTCCTGTTGTTTTTGTGCGGCTTCTTTGGCAGCCGCCTCGGCTTTTGCCTGAGCCTCTTTTTGAGCAGCCTCAATCCTTGCACGCTCTTCCTGCTGAATGCGAAGATTTTCAGCTTCTTGCGCTTCAAGCTGTTTGCGTCTTTCTTCCTGCTTCTTTATTTCTTCAAGATTAGCATCCTGCGTATTTTTTTCTTCGGTTTTTTCGAGAGAAACCTTTGTCGCATTTTCTTCGTTTGCTTCGGAAGGCGCCTCTGTTTTTTCGGTTGTTTCGTACAAAACAGCTTCAGTCTCTGCCGTTCCTTTATTTTCCTGTACTGCAAAATCACCACAACCTGTGAGTCCTATTGCAAAGGCTGACATTATAGATGACATTATTATAAAATTTTTTATTTTCATAATATTTTTTCTCCTTTCATGGCTATTGTTACCGACAGCATAATACATGGCGATTTCCGCCTTATCATCCCGTACCGGTATGTTATGCAGATATAATATCACCATGGCTTTTTAAAAAACCGAACGCAATTGCATTATTTTTTTCTATACCTCGCCAATGTCTTCATCATAAACTCCACGGCATCCACACTTCCGTTTTTCAGTATATCGGCATATATGGCATCCGAATACCCCGACACGAACTGCACCCCGTCTATGGTATCCGTAGGGAAGGAAAGATTTCTTGCAGCCACATTCCAGTAGGTCATGGTCGGAAAGGGAATGCCCGCCCGGGCAAACTTTTTTCTGACCTGCGCAAATGTGGGAGATTTATCTGTTTTTTTTCTTTTTTTTTCCATTTCTATTGCATATTGCAAGATTTCATCAAATGTAGAAATATTATCCGGTATTTCTACTGCTATTGTCCCCATATCAAACTGCATGTCGGATATCACCACCACATTGGTTATATAATCTGCCGGGGCACAGTGTTTGGACGTCTCCAGAATCAGATCGTAGGTGGCCTCTATGTTCGTATTGGAACAATCGGCTTCTTTCTCACACCTTCTTATTTTGTCAGCCAGACTTCCGCAGCCGGACAGGTCCACCAGCCTGGGTTCCC